>CAZLIG010000078.1:0-9754 GCA_964559415.1 uncultured Rhodospirillaceae bacterium | reverse complement strand
GCCTCAAGGTGCGTATTTTCTCTTCCGGGCTTTGGTACTTCGACGCGCCCGCTTCGTTAAGCCCGATCGCAATCGCCTGCCTCGGGTTCGTGACTTTTTTTCTTCCGCCGCCGCTTTGTAACTCGCCGTGCTTATATTCTCGCATAACACGACCGATGGTCTTCTTTTGTGCGCTCGATTGCCGTGGCATTGTGCATCCTCCGTGGGTGGGCTAAAGCCTTTTTCACGCAGGCAAGTATAAAATCGCAATGCGCATTTCTACGCGGAGTTCCGTATATAAAATTTATGAAATGGCTTATAAGATTTCGCCGGATATCTCGAAGAAGATAGGATGAAAAAGAGACAAAACGCGTCGAAAAAGAAAAAAGAAGATGCGTTTTGATCAAAGGCGATTTGATCGACCTAAAATTCTGCGAGGATTCCCGAGCAAGTTTGTCAAGGATCTCGGAGGAATCGGCGTCCTCGTCACAGTCCAGCAGTATCCCGTATCGGACTTCGAAAAGATGGACATGAAACAAATGGAACACACGTTCCGGACCAACATCTTTTCCACACTTAATCTGACGCGTGCGGCGCTACGCTATGCGCGCTCATGGTCGCAGCGCCTCATTTCGCGCGACATCCGCGTTAATGTGGTGGCGTCAGGGCCAATTTGGACGCCATTGAGCACCCGGGACAAATGGATAAAGGTGCATCCAGTAACATTTTCTCGCAAACGAAGACTCATCGCATCACCGGGCAAGTCATACACCCCAACGGCGGGGTGATCGTTAACAGCTAGGAGGCCTGAACATGAAAACAACGCGTTGTGCGTCACTTGCAGGGCGCATCTTTCTTTCTGCAGCCGTGATACCAGCCCTTTTCCTCATGGCGTGCGGAAACCCCGACCGCAACTTCGTACGCGATGCGTCGGTCAACAACCTGTTTGAGATCACGTCGAGCGAAATGGCCGTGCAGAGATCTCAGAATGCTGAGGTCCGGCAGTTTGCACAACGCATGATCGATGACCACACCGCAGCGGGCAACCAACTCAAGGCCATCACATCGGCACCGAACAGCGGCCTTGCGCAGCCCGAGACTGCGCTTGATTCCAGGCATCAGAAGATGATCGATGATCTAACCACTGCGCAGGATTTCGACAGGCGGTATATCGATCAGCAGGCACAGGCGCATGATACCGCCATAAACCTGTTCAATGACTATGCGAAGAACGGAAAAAATGACGCGCTAAAACGTTTTGCAGCAGATACCCTGCCGGTTTTACAGGACCACGCACAACGGTTGAACGCCGTAAGGACATCGGTTACAACCCCGGGAACGTCGCCTTTGCCAATGCCCCCGGAACCCGGCGCGCCCACTGAAGGCACTACGGTCCCACAAGGTACCGCCCCCCCCGTCCAACCCCAGACTCCTGAAGGAACCCCGGTTCCGGGGACAACCGGGACCCCAGATGGGACGGTCCCCGAAGGCACGACAAATCCGGGAGGAACAACACCATCTAACGGAACCGCCGAATAGGGAGAGTAAATGAGAAAAAGGGAACCCGACGGTTCCCTTTTTTGCACGCCTCCATTTTCAAAAACAGCTTACCACCCTTCGCCTCCACCTCCGCGCCCTTCGCTCCGCTTGCTGCGGCTTCGCTCGCCTCCGCGCTCCCAACCTCGTCGAGACGCTTCGGAATGGCCCTCGGGATCGCCAAACCATCCGCTAGGCCTGTGTCCTTCGTGTTCCCAACCTCGCCGCGAGGCGCTCGAGTGTCCTTCGGGATCGCCGAACCACCCACTGGGTCTGTGGTCCTCACGCTCCCAACCGCGTCGTGAAGCCTCCGAGTGACCCTCCGGGTCGCCAAACCATCCGCTGGGACCGTGGTCCCCTTGCTCCCAACCGCGTCGTGAAGCTTCAGAGTGTCCTTCGGGATCTCCGAACCAACCGCTGGGTCTGTGACCTTCGCGCTCCCAGCCGCGGCGCGAAGCTTCCGCATGTCCTTCGTTCTCTCCAAACCAACCGCCGCGCCCTTGTCCTTCACGACCTGCCCCTTGATATTCCTCGGTCATCGCTTCTCCGCCTCCGTAGTGGCCATATTCTTGTTCGTTTTCGTAAAAAGTATCTTCATTGCGGCTCTTGCTGCCGCGAGGCGCAGCACTTGACTTCGAACGTCCGCGTCCGACTCCGGCGCGTTGAGTGCGCGAAGATGTCCGCCGGGTGGTCGTCGTGGTTCTTGTGCTTCTCGTGCCTCTTGCGCCTCCACTCGAGCTTCGGGCTCCCGAACTCGTGGTTCTGGCGGCAGGACCCGTAGTCTTTCGACTCGCAGAACTCGCGTTTTTGCCTCCGGCAGCGCGCGTCCCGCTTCTGCCGGCTGTGCTGCGGCTAGTTCTCGAAGACGCGCCTGTCTTGCGTTTACTGGTGCTTCTGGCTGCCATAGAGTCCTCCTTTTGATTTTGGGATGGGGTCTCGAGAGGATCGCCTGGTTTAGAAAAGAGGCGCCTCTGGACGAGCAACGACTGACGAACTGCTGGTGCGCCGGCGTCAGATGCAATCAAGTTCATTAGATAAAACCCCGCATAAGTTTTCCATAATGACTTGGGATTCAAAAGACTTGCTGCGCGGAAACGGACAGCGCAAAAGCGAGATGCAAAGGGAAGCGGAGTAGCATACGAGCGACCAAACACGTTTTCGATTGCGGAAGATAGAGAATCACTGAAAAGTGTGTCTTCCTTCCGCAAATCCCCAGATCGTTTGGAGCAAAACAATGACAACTGTCACCAAAGCCAGCCTGTGCGTCGCCGCATCCGTGCTTGCCTTTTCGCTCGGAGTCCCCGTTCCCGCTTGCGCCGATGATGCTTCGACTCTCAAGTCGCTCCAGGAACAGATCAACGAACTGCAAAAACAGATTGCCAAACTACAGGCAGCGCAAACCAAGAGCGCAAAAGCCGCAGAAAAGGCAGCCAAGGTTAATAAACCCGCTGTGGCCGCTGTACCTGCGGCTACGCCGGTAACTCCTACATTAACCTCCAAGGGACCCGCCGAGGTTCCCGCGCCAGTCGCTGCGCCTGCTATTGCTCAGAACGATAGCCTCAAGGGCTATGTCAGGGCAAAGACCGGCGTGGATATCACGCTTGGCGGCTTTATCGATGCCACATCAATCTACCGTTCCAAGAGCCAGGGAGCGGACGTCGGCTCCAACTTCAACACCTCAATTCCATTTAATAACGTTGCGAATGCTCACCAGAGCGAATTCCGCGAATCCGCACGGGCGACGCGTCTTTCACTTTTGGCGACAGGCAGCCCCGACCCATCAACAAAGTTGACGGGATATTTTGAGGCCGACTTTCAAGCTGCCGCTTCGACGTCAACCCAAACGCAAACCAACAGCTATGTTCCCCGAATGCGCCACGGCTTTGCAGGGTACGAGGATAGCGATCTCGGCCTGCATTTCTGGGCAGGCCAGACGTGGAGCTTGATCACGCCAAGCACTTTGGGACTCGACCCGCTCAAGCATTTCATGCCGATGGTCGTCGACAACGGTTTCGTGCCCGGAGCGAACTTCACGCGCGCCCCGCAGCTCCGCTTGGCTAAGGACTTTATGGATAAAAAACTCTGGGTCGGAATTTCCGCCGAATCGCCTGCGGCCGTTACCGGTGGTTTGTGCACCTCGGGTGGCGTAACCACTGGCGAAACAGCTTGTTATAGCCCAAGCAACGCTGCCTCTCGTTTCAACACGACCTACCAACTCACAAACTCGGCATGGACGGGCAACCTACAGGGCAATCTGACAACAGACATCGCGCCCGATGTTGTCGTCAAGGTAGCGTACGACCCCGGCTTCGGTCACTACGAGTTGATGGGGGTGACTCGCTTCTTTCATGACACGACTGGAACGACCTTCCACAATAACACCGCAATGGGCGGCGGCATTGGCGCACAAGCGTCTTTACCGGTGGTCTCCAAAAAATTGGATTTTCATGCCAGCGTGTTGGTGGGTAAAGGCATAGGCCGTTATGGCGCAGCACAATTGCCCGACTACTCCGTCAGCCCGAACGGAAAGCTTAAGCCGATTGGGGAATACACGGCGTTGGTCGGCCTTGTTGGCCATCCGTCATCCTCCGTGGACACGTATCTTTATGCCGGACTGGAACAGGCCTTCCGCCAAAACGAAGCCGGAATCATCAACAATGCCTATGGGTACGGCAACTTTGGCGTGAACAACGCGAATTGCTATACGCCGGGAAGTACGGCCTGTTTCGCGCAAACCTCGAGCGTATGGCAGATTACGCCAGGCGTGTGGTACCGAATCTACAACGGCAGTTACGGCAAAATGCAACTTGGTTTGCAACATTCGTGGACTCGACGTAACGCGTTTTCGGACAGCAATGGTGTGAACCCGCACGCGATCGAAAACATTACAATGTTCTCGGTCAGGTACTCGCCGTTCTAGAAACGGCGCCTTGGTATTACAGAAAGATCTGCCGGGCTTGTTTCCCGGCAGATTTTTGGTGCGCCCCTATCCCTTTGAATCATGCACAAAAACGCCTCCGCGTATGCGGCCAAAAGCGCGTCAAGAAGAAGCATTTTTTGCCTATTGAATAGGGCGCTTTATTGCGGCATTGTTGCACTTGGCGGCGCAACGGAATTTTGATCTTGCGCAAAAAATACACTTGAAAATTCCAAAACAACCTGCCAAAAGTTAATTCGAAATTAACCAAAACTCGGGGCGAACAATGAGCTCATCTGCGAATGAATCGGTGGTCATCAAGAAGTATGCAAACCGGCGGTTGTACAACACGGCCATCAGTGCATACGTGACGCTGGGGAACCTTGCAGAGATGGTCAAGAACGGCGTCGAGTTCAACGTCTATGACGCAAAGAACAACGAAGATATTACGCGTCAAGTGCTCGCCCAGATCATTATCGAAGAGGAAGGCAAGACCGGCCAGAATCTTCTGCCTATCAGCTTCCTTCGCCGCCTGATTGGTTTTTATGGCGACAGTATGCAGTGGCTTGTTCCCAAGTACCTTGAGCACAGCCTGACCTCGCTCTCCAAGAATCAGGAACAAATCCGCGAATACTTCCAGAAGACATTTGGGAACATCTTCCCGTTCAACAATACGCTTGAGCAGATGAGCAAGCAGAACTTGGCGATGTTCGAAAGCACGCTCCAGATGTTTTCGCCCTTTGGCATGATGGGATTAAAGGCCGACAAGGACGGCTCTGAGTTTTGTTGCTCGACCTCGAAGATTTCTGAGAGCGCTTGCAATATTCCGGAAAACACAAAAAAGGAGGCTGACGCTGCCCCTTCAACCACTTCGTGCAAAAAAAAACTTACGGCTGTGCCAACGCCGGAGACTTCAAAAATGACAGCGCAAAGCGCTGTGTCCGGAGAAGAAGTGCAAAATAAGATTGCCGCATTGCAGCGTCAGTTATCGGAACTGGCCCGCAACAAGGCCTGAAAATAACAAATTTAAGAAAGGCGTTCGGGGGTTCCTGAGCGCCTTTTTTTATTCCATTGCATCTTCGTGACGCTCCATGTCGGTCATTAGCCATTTGTTCATAGACTAACCACTAAACTAGCAAACCAAAATTGAGTCTGTTCACACGAGCATCCCTAATATGTTCGAAATTCTGGAAGAATCCGTAGCCGTTTTGATGGCGTCCCTGCGCCAGCCGATCGACTCGTTTATTCAGTTGGAGACAAGCGACGATGAAACGACGCTTGTTGCCGGCGACGGATCGCTTGTGACCTTCATCAAGCTGTACGGTGCTCGCCAGATCATAGGCGACGAAGAGTACAAATGGATTGTCGAACAGGCTACCCTCAAGCTGGGGGCGCGCATGGATCGCCCGGGCTACGCGCTTCAAATCTATTTTTCGCGAGATTCGTCGCTAGCCGAGCAGGACATCGACGGCATCATGAATAATAACCGCATGGCCGCCCGTGCGATGGATCTTGATCTTGCCGACCTGCTGAGCGAGCGCGCCCGTAACCTTACGCGGCACATATCGCACGAAGACATCTTTTTTGTTCTCTGGACGCGCCCCTCGGTGCTCAGCAAGGCGGAGCTTAATGTCGGTCTCAAGCAAAGGTCGGCAAAAAAATGGGTAAAGGCGTCGGATGCCCAGTTCCCGATGCAAGCCATCGAAACACTACGCCAGCGCCACAAAAGCTATGTAAGCTCGATCTCCGGAGCCCTTGAAGAACTTGGAATGCGTGCCGAAGTGGTTCTCGTGCACGATGCGCTCGCTGCGGTAAAGCAAAGCATATACCCACATGCGTCGCACAAGGAGTGGCGCGCAAACCTGCCCGGCGATCCGCTTTTGCCGCGTGCTCCTGTGCATGGCGAATCGGATGTATCCGACGTGATGTGGCCGCCGCTCCGCCGCCAGATATGCACCGAAGACGCGCAGGTTCTTAACGGCAGCATCGTGAGGATCGGCTCGACCCTGTGGGGCGGCGTCGATATGACGCTTGCGCCCTCGGAACCCTCGCCGTTTCCTCAGCTTCTGAATCGCCTTATCGACCACGATGTTCCCTTCCGTATGTCGTTTCTGATCGAGAGCGGGGGCGTGCACGGGGCAACCTTCCGCGCATTTGCGGCAGGCGTTCTCGGGTTCACGAATCAGGTTAACAAGCAGATCCGCGCTTCCCTGCTTGCGCTTCAACAGCTATCGCAAAACGAGCCTGTCGTTAAGATGCGCATAAGCGTTTCGACGTACGCGCCAAATAACAACCGCAAGCTCATAGAAACGCGCCTCGGCGCGCTGACGCAAGCGATTGAGTCATGGGGCTATTGCCAAGCCTCCTATGTAGGCGGCGATCCTCTCGACGTCCTCATGTCCTCCGCGCTCGGCATCGCGTGCGCGTCGACAGCCCCCGCCGTCATTTGCCCCTTTGTCGAAGCGGTCAAACTGCTTCCGTGGCAGCGCGCCTCTTCGCCGTTCAAAGAAGGTTCTGTTGTCTTCCGTACGCCCGATGGCCGCGTTTGGCCTTATCAGTCGGGCACCACGCTCACATCGCTTTGGTTCGATCTTATCTTTGCGCAACCGGGTTCCGGTAAATCGGTGCTCATGAATGCGCTTAACCTTGGAACTATCTTGTCCGCAGGTTCGGCGCGCCTTCCGTTTGTGGCCATCCTCGACATCGGCCCGTCCTCGTCCGGACTCATCTCGCTGATCCGCGACGCACTCCCCCCCGAGCGTCGTCATGAGGCGTTGCACTTCAAGCTGCGCATGACTCCGGACTACGCGATCAACCCGTTTGACACGCAATTGGGCTGTCGCTACCCGCTCCCCGAAGAGCATTCGTATCTCGTTGAACTCCTGACCCTTTTGTGTACCAACGCCGGGCAGGAAGAAACCTACGACGGCATGATGCAGTTGGTCAGCCTCTGCATCGACGAGATGTACCGCTGGCGCGATGACGGCGGCGCAAATTCCGAGCCGCGCCCGTATCTTGTCCGCATCGAACCCGATGTCGACGAAGCGATCTCCAAGCACAACATCCATCTGCCTCAAGATCCATACTGGTGGGATGTCGTCGATGCACTGTTCGACAAGGGCGAATTTCATCTGGCGACGTTGGCTCAACGCCACGCCGCCCCGACGCTCGTCGATGCTGTCACTGCAACGCGTCGCCCCCAAATCCGCTCGCTTCTCGAAGAAACGCAAGTTGGAGCTTCGGCAGAAACGATTATCCACGCCTTCGAGCGTATGATCGCTGCGGCAGTCCGCGAATTTCCGATCCTCGCTTCCGTCACGCGGTTCGATATCGGCGGCGCGCGCGTCGCTGCCGTGGACCTGCAAGACGTTTCTCCTCAAGGCGACGCAACGGCGGACCGTCAAACGGCAATCATGTATATGCTTGCACGCCACGTTATGGTGCGCGCATGGTGGTTGGGACCTGACATGTTGCGTTCGGTCCCCGAAAAATACCGCTCATACCACGAAGCCCGCGTCCGCGATATCCGCGAAACGCCTAAGCGCATCTGCTACGACGAATTCCATCGTACAAGCAAGAGCCCGGCGGTTCGGGCGCAGGTCATTCGCGACGTTCGCGAAGGCCGCAAATGGGGCGTCCAGATCGTTCTGGCATCCCAATTGCTTGATGACTTTACGAAAGACATGGTGGACCTGGCGACCGGCATCTGGATCTGCGGTACCGCCGTGTCCGATAGAGCGATCACCGAGACCGCCGAACGCTTTGGATTGTCCGACACCGCGCGCTGGATTATGCGCTACCGTCTGACAGGCCCGAGGCCGACGGGCGCACCGGTTTTGTTCCTGCTGTCAACAAACGAAGGGCGTTACGAGCAGC
Source organism: uncultured Rhodospirillaceae bacterium (assembly GCA_964559415.1). Lineage (GTDB taxonomy): Bacteria > Pseudomonadota > Alphaproteobacteria > UBA9219 > UBA9219 > CAIXLI01. The sequence continues at coordinate 1,446 of CAZLIG010000078.1, read as the reverse complement.
ATTTGGTCAACACGCTGGGGCCTGTCGAATTGTGGGCGCTCTCGACATCCGTCGAAGACGTGATGCTCCGCAATCATCTCTACACCGCAGTTGGAGCCGGCACCGCCCGAAACATCCTCGCAAAATACTTCCCCGGCGGCTCGGCGCGTCAGGAAGCTCGGCGTCGCGTGGTTATGTACACCGAGCGGGGACAGGTCGAAGCCAGCGCCACGTCGGCTGTTATTCACGAAATGGCCCAGGAACTCATCAAGGCGGCGCGCGAAGATCCGGCAAAAGTAATGTCCCAGAGATAAAATGCCTTATTTTTGCCAAGGGGGCTTATGTTGGAAACATTTATTCGCGCGCCCGAAGGCATCAGCACACGCTTAGCTGAAGGAAGATCAAGGTGTTGATGGACACCCCCTCGCGGTGGACGGCAAGTCCATAATTATCCGTCAAGACGCATTTGCTCTGGCGAGAGCATTCCAAAATCGGTGTAAACGCTACCCAAGCCCATAAAATTCGAAGTCTCGGAAGCATTCGTCGAGAAGGTTTAGGGCCTTAGCTGCTCGAAAAAGCCCGCGAATATGGGACAAACAGCTCCGTCCGGCCCTAAAACTCCTTGATTTTTGGTGCCAATCCCGTCACATAAGCAACGAATTCAAGCAAAGGACACCCATGCGTGCGGAAATACTCACAGCTATAGCGGAAATCGAGAAGTCGATGACTCTGCTGAGGAGGCATCTTTGACTACGATACAGCCGTCGCGCGCCTTGATGAGCTAAACAGCTTCGCCGAAAATCCCGACCTCTGGAACGATTCCGCCCGCGCGCAGAAAATAATGCGCGAACGCACGCAGCTCGACCAAGCGATCAGCGGCTATCGCGAGATAGAACGCGTTCTTGCCGAAAACGTCGAAATGATCAAGCTTGCCGAAGCCGAAGGCGATGCGCCAATGGTTACGGAAGCCGAAAACGCAATCTTCAAACTGCGCGATATCGCCGCGCAGCGGGAGCTTGAAAGCCTTCTTTCCGGCGAAGCCGATGCCAACGATTGCTACCTCGAAGTCAACGCAGGGGCAGGGGGCACCGAGGCGCAAGATTGGGCCCAAATGCTCCTGCGTATGTACATCCGCTGGGCCGAACAGCACGGCTACAAAGTCACGTGGCTTGACGAAAGCCCCGGCGAAGAAGCAGGCATCAAATCGGCGACGGTCCAAATCTCCGGGCACAACGCCTATGGATGGCTCAAAACGGAATCGGGCGTCCACCGCCTGGTGCGCATCAGCCCCTATGACTCAAACGCCCGCCGCCACACAAGCTTCGCCAGTGCCTCAATAACCCCTGTGGTCGATGAAAACGTCCCCATCGAAATCAAGGATGTTGATCTAAAGGTAGACACCTTCCGCTCCTCCGGCGCCGGCGGCCAGCACGTCAACAAAACCGAAAGCGCCGTCCGCTTCACGCA
>CAZLIG010000077.1:0-9814 GCA_964559415.1 uncultured Rhodospirillaceae bacterium | reverse complement strand
GGGGTGCCGAACTCCTCGAGCTCATGGAGCCTGAGGAGGCGGAGGACGTGCGCCGCCTCCTCAAGTATGATTCCGACACGGCGGGTGGGCTGATGAGCCCCGCGCCGATCGTGCTCTCCGCCGAATCGAGCGTGGCCGAGGGGCTGGCGATGATCCGCCGCTCGGAGATTCCCGCGGCCATGGCCTCCGCGGTCTACGTCACCCACCCCCCATACGAAACCCCGACGGGCGAGTATGTGGGCATGGCGCACTTTCAGCGCATGCTGCGCTACCCGCCGCACGAGCGGCTGTCGGTGCTCATCGACACCGAGATCGAGGCCGTGCCGGTGCACGCGAGCGCGGCCGAGGTCGCGCGGCGCCTGGCCAGCTACGACCTCGTCGCGCTGCCCGTCATCGATGAGCAGGATCGCCTCGTCGGAGTGGTCACCGTCGACGACGTGCTCGACCACCTGCTGCCCGATGACTGGCGCCACGCCGAAGACGAGGCGCACACCCCCGGGGCGTCGCGATGAGCGCGTCGCGCCGCGGCCGCGAGCTGAACGGCCCCAGCAGCCCCAACGGGCCCGCGACGCGCGGCCTGCCGACATTTCGGGGTGGCGACGTCGGGCGCAACGAGCGGTTTGGCCGCTGGACCGAGCGCATTGCCCGCGGCATGGGCACCCCGTGGTTCCTGCTGGGGCTCACGCTTGTGTCGATTGCCTGGCTCATCTGGAACACGATGGCGCCGGAACCCTGGCGGTTTGACTCGGCGGCGCTCGGATTCACCGCGCTCACGCTGATCCTCTCGCTCCAGGCTTCGTATGCGGCCCCCATGATCCTGCTCGCGCAGAACCGGCAAGACGACCGCGACCGCGTTCAGATCGAGCAGGACCGGCAGCGGGCCGAGCGCAACCTCGCCGACACCGAGTTCCTTGCACGCGAGGTCGTCGCGCTGCGCCTCGCCATGAAAGACCTGCCGGATCGCGACTTCGTGCGCGCCGAGCTGCGCGCACTCCTCGCGGACCTCGAGGCGGAGCACGCGGGCGACACCGAGCCGAGCACCACCGACTCCAGCACCGATGACGCAGCCCGGTAACCGAGACACGGCGACTGCCGCGGAGTCGGCGGTGATGCAGTACCTGGCGCCGTACAGCGGCACGGCCGTCGGCGAGTGGTTCATGGGCCACGGCCAGGACGCCCTGGTGGTCTACGACGACCTCTCCAAGCACGCCGTCGCCTACCGCCAGGTGTCGCTGGTGCTGCGCCGGCCGTCTGGCCGCGAGGCCTTCCCCGGCGATGTCTTCTACCTGCACAGCCGCCTCCTGGAGCGCTCGGCGCGCCTGACCGAGGCCGCGGGTGGCGGCTCGCTGACGGCGCTGCCGATCATCGAGACCCAGGCGGGCGACGTCTCGGCCTACATCCCGACCAACGTCATCTCGATCACCGACGGCCAGATATTCCTCGAAACGGGCCTCTTCTATAAGGGCGTTCGTCCGGCCATTAACGTGGGCATCTCGGTCAGCCGCGTCGGTTCCGCCGCGCAAATCAAGGCCATGAAGCAGGTCGCAGGCTCGATTAAGCTCGAACTCGCTCAGTTCCGCGAAATGGAAGCTTTCTCGCAGTTCGCCTCCGACCTCGACGCGACCACGCAAAAGTTGCTCGCGCGCGGCCGCCGCCTCACCGAATTGCTCAAGCAGCCTCAGTTCTCGCCGCTCGCGGTCGAAGAGCAGGTCTGTGTGATTTTTGCGGGTGTGAAGGGCTTCCTCGATAACGTCAAGGTCGAAGCTGTTGACCAATACGAAAAGGGCCTTCTGCAAGAGCTGCGTGGACCCGGTTCCAACGTCTTGGAGGCAATTCGTACCGACAAGCAGATTAAGCCCGAAACGGAAGAGAAACTCCGTGCGCTCTTGACCGCTTACACCAAGATGTTTGTAGGCTAACAAGCCCGAACCTCAATCAAAGGAGCATCGTCTCGGGATGCTCCTTTTTTTGTGCTTTTTTCTCTTGTGCGAGTATGCATATAGATGCATCCAAGCCGTTAAAGAGATTATTGGCAATTGCGAAAGGCGCTCTTTGTGCGCCTGATTGTAGTCTTTTGGGGAATCGTAGGAACCGGCATTATAGCCATCGGCTACCGCTTCAACGCCCTTTTCCGCTAGATCGGAACCTGCCTATGCCTTCCTACAGCCACTTCATCTGAAGTCTCTCGCTGGTAGCGCTCCATGTCGGCCTCAATGATGGCCGTATACTCTGCGGCATTGGGATCTATCGAGGCATCGACTGACGGCCGTGGAGAGACATCCTGACTACGCAGGTTGGTCACAAACGAACGCGTATGCTCCCAGAACCCCGACATAACCTCAATCGCTGACCTTTGCTGAGCCACACGATGAGCCATATGCTGAGCCAAGGGGGCCTCAGGCTGAACGATCATGTGCGGGTCGTCGGGGGCAGGAGCTTCATTTTCCGCTTCCAAGGGATGCTCTGTCGGTGCGAGACTCTCAACGGGCTTGTGGTGTTCGATCCGGAGGCGGTGCTCGACAGGTGCTCGATGCTCAATGGGAGCAAGCGTACGCTGCGCAAAGGTTAAAGGATGAACCTTTCCTATTTTCTCAATTTCGGCAAGCCTCGGCAATACTTCGTCGATATGCTTGATGAGTGTTTCAAGCGCCTGCTTTTTAGACACCTCGTGTCCCGGCATTGGAGGACATACGGGATTGTAAAGGGCCGCATAATCCCCCGACTGGCCGTATATCGAAGCAATCCGCCGAGCGAGATCCGCTCCCATAAGCCCCAATCTGCCAACATAGGCCTGATACAAAGTTGTTCGAATACGCGGCCAAACCGCTGTCCTGTCGTCTGCCGGTGTCGTAATGCTTCTTGCTCTTCCCGAACAAATGCTGCGGGCCGCCATGAGTTCGCCGCGCAAAGCTGCCGCCAAAGACCTGATCTCCTCACGCTTTTCGCGAAGCCTCTGAATGTTGAGGGCGTTGACGACAAAAACCGCAGTCCCCAGCATCAAAAATCCTGAAATGAGGAGTTGGTACTTTTCGAGAAAACCGGCCTCGCTATAGCGCACAACCTCTTCTTCATCTGCATACGCATCGGGTTTTTGCGCAAGAATATCTGCAGTGACCTTGGCCTGCATCTGCGTCTCATTCCTGGACGGTTGCGCCTTGTCATCCTTTTTGGAATCAATCTCTGCTGGAGCGGGGGCAGGTGGCGTAGGAGCGGCCTCTTGTTTAACCTCCGGCTTGGCATGAGGTGTCTGTGCGGAAGCGGCGGTCGTTAACGACCAAAGTCCAATTTTTTGGTTCTGAGCAAGCTGTTCAGCCGAGGCATAAGCCGACGCAAGCTCTGTTCCAACGAGAGACCCTCTCGCGGCAACCGCAAGGCCGCGCTTTAAAAGGTCGTGGGCCATGTCGGTGCCGTTTGCGGTCACGCAGTTGGCAAGCAGCCTTCCGTCGCGATCCCTGTCCCGGATGCGGCAGGTGACGTTCTGGCCTCCGGCCAGCGCATCGATATGAGCCCGCGCCTGAGGGCCAAAGCTCGCCGAGAGCTGAGGGGGAACAATTCCGAACAGCCGCATCTCGGCCTTGCCGATCCGTAGCCGCTCACCGTCAATAACCACCGCCTGGCCGACAACCTCACGCGAGGCAGTAACGCCTTCACGTTCCTCCAAAGCTTCGGAGCTGACGGGTGTGCGCGGCATACGGCGAGGTGGCGGCATCTCCTGCGCCAAAACCGTCGAAGCAAAAAGAAAACTAAGCAGAAAAACCGCGATAATCCTGATCATAGATGCGTTCCAACTACTCCAATAATCAACCTCAGGGAACTGTGGCTGATGCTGGAAAATACTACCTTCCGGCAGCGGCGGCGACGGGTTCTCCGTTGGAGATGCTCCTGGCGGCCTGGTTAATCAAGTCCATATGCGATAGCTCAGCAATGCGGGCGCTTGCGGCCTTCGAGTCATCATCGCTCAAAAGAAAACCAAAGAGACCGCAAGAATCGATTAACCCAGCGAGCAAAGCCGTGCGGGGAGCAGGTATCTTGTCGCCAAGAACAATGTCCATTAGCGAGGCCTTGACCTCGCTTGCCTTCTGTTCATCGACAGTCGGACGCGACCCTAAGCTAAACATCCAGAACATCCCCAAGGCCGCGTGACGGATGTATCCGTTTTTCTCAAGTCGGGCCAAGCCCTTCTCGACAATCGCCTTGCCTTCGTCCGAAAGCTTTCCAAGCCAATAAATGGTCGAATGAGGAGATAGCACAGGCGCTTGGCCGATCATCCTGAGCACGGGGTCGAGAATGTCGTCTCCGGTTGGAGTCGGGTCCACGGCGAACATATCGCGCAGGTCGTAATCGATCCGACCGCGCAGGGACAACTCCATCAAAAGGGAACTTGCTGCTGCTCGATGCAAAGCCGCAGCATCTATCGGATGCAACTCCCCTGTCTTCTCGTTAAGAGCAAGGATCAGGAGTTCTTCAAGAAGGGTAAGCGGAGGCGTGTTTGTCATTAGGAAACCCTACCAAAAGTGATCGCGCCGGAAAAGAAGGAAATGGAGTGGCACATCATATAGCTTTTCCAATGATCTCGCCAGCTCCAGCAGTGACGGCCATGGCAAAAGCGCCCCAGAAGGCGACTCGAATCGTTGCTTTAATCATGTTCGCGCCACCCGTCTTGGCTCCGATCGAGCCGAGAACCGCAAGATAGAAAAGCGCCGCAACGAACATGACTGGAACAAGAGCCTCAGGGGGAGAAAGAAGAGTAGTGATAATCGGGAGTGCCGCGCCGACCGTAAACGCCGCTGCCGATGCCCAAGCGGCCTGCACCGGCTTCGGTGTCGAGAGGTCCGTAATTCCAAGCTCGTCCCTTGCGTGCGCACCAAGAGCGTCTTTTTTCATGAGTTGGACGGCGACCTCGCGTGCAAGATCGGGTTCCAGCCCCCGCTGCATATAGATTTGCGTAAGCTCTTCGGTTTCGAAGTCCCAGTCTTCCTTTAGCTCGCGGGTTTCTTTCAAGAGATCCGCTTGCTCGATATCGGTTTGTGAACTGACCGAAACATATTCTCCGGCTGCCATTGACATGGCGCCCGCGATCATTCCGGCCACGCCCGCAGTGATGATCTCGTTAGATGTGCCTGAGGCAGACGCAACGCCGACGATAAGGCTTGCTGTCGAGATGATGCCGTCGTTGGCGCCAAGAACAGCGGCGCGAAGCCAATTACTGCGCCCAACGCAATGATCTTCTGCTGGAGCCATACGGAGTAAACCTCTTATCCTAGAGATACCGAATCGAATTTTACCAGAGGGACTCGGTTTTGTCGTTCGCCTTCCTGCAGAAAATGGACTACAAAAACCGCGACGACAAAGACCGTTCATGTTATTACGCTTATCGCCATGCTTTCAGATATCTATCGTTCGCTAACCGTCCTTGGTGCGCCGTTCGTCAACGGCTACTTGCGCCTGCGGCAACTTCAGGGGCGCGAAGATGCCGAACGTCTTTCCGAGCGTTTTGGACACCCGTCAAAACCGCGCCCGGATGGGCGTGTCATCTGGTGCCACGCGGCGAGCGTGGGTGAGGCCGCATCGCTTCTCCTCTTGATTGAGAAGCTGCGCGAAGTTTACCTGAATGTTTCCTTCGTTTTTACAACCGGGACAGTGACTGCAGCTCGGATGGTCGAGAAGCGCTTGCCGGACTACGCACTCCACCAGTACGTCCCGATAGACCTCGTTCCGTGCATAAAACGCTTCCTTGATCATTGGCAACCCATGATGGCCATATGGACTGAATCAGAGCTTTGGCCGAACACCCTTATGTCCGTGCGGAAGCGTTCCATTCCGGCGATCCTTCTCAATGCGCGCATATCAGAAAAGTCCTTCCGCAATTGGTACCGGGTCAAGGGCTTTGCACGAGAACTCCTATCGACGTTCAGCCTTTGCCTCGCGCAAACGGAAAACGACAAAAGCCGGTTCGTTGCGCTGGGAGCAAAGCCTGTTAAGTGTATCGGCAATCTTAAATATGCGTCATCTCCCCTGCCGTTCGACGAGGCCGAACTGGAAAGCCTGCGCGATCAAACGGCTTGGCGGCAAGTCTGGCTTATGGCCTCGACACATCCGGGCGAAGAGGAAATGGCGCTCGTCGCACACCATGCCCTGGCCTCTGTTCAGCCCGGAGCATTGACGATTATAGCCCCCCGCCATGCGGTCCGAGGCGACGAGGTAGCTGCTTTGATTGAGACGATGGGACTAAAATATGCGCGCCGATCAAAAGGCGAAAAGATCACGAATGAAACGCAGGTTTATTTGGCCGACACGATGGGCGAGATGGGGCTGCTGTACGCGCTGAGCCCTGTTTCCGTCATCGGCGGCTCTTTCGCTGGGACGGGCGGGCACAATCCTATTGAACCGGCTCAGGCAGGGTCAGCAGTTGTATTTGGCCCGTCAATGTACAACTTCGCGGAGATAGAGCGCGAGTTTGTGATAGAAGAAGCGGCAGTTCGGCTGGAAAGCTCTGGCGAAATTGCGCCCGCCGTCGACAGACTCTGGTCAAACAAAGACGCGCGGGTGCTTCAAGCTGAAAAGGCTAGGTTGCTAGCTGAGCGCAAACGGTCTATCGTCAAAAAAATAATACTCGAAATCGATCCCTTCCTCACGAAGAAGGACTAGAAATTAAAGAGGAATTCCTTCTCCGCCAAGCGGAGAAGGCGCAAAACCGGGAGGCAGCCTCTGTTTTTGCGAATGGAGGAGCTAAATAATGAAAACGCCTCGTTTTTGGTATCCGCAGCCGGGAGATAAGACTTCTGAGCTCGAGGTGATGCTGCTTTCGCCGCTCTCGCACGTCTTTGAAGCCGGAACAGCTCTGCGCCGCAAACTCGCGAGTCCCTACCGCTCACCAAAACCGCTTATCTGCATCGGGAATGTTGTCGCAGGTGGAGCGGGAAAAACCCCCACAGCCTTGGCTTTGGCGAGCATGTTTAAGGAATACGGCTACAAACCCGTCTTCGTGACACGAGGGTATGGGGGCAGCGGGTCGGTAAGATGCGTTGACCTTCATCGCCACGACGCCGGCGATGTTGGCGATGAAGCAATGCTTCTGTCGGCTGTTGCGCCGACATGGGTGGGCCGCGACCGTGTAAAGGCAGTGCGAGAGGCCGAAACGCATGGGTCGATGATCATCGCTGATGATGGCTTTCAAAACCCAAATCTGTCGCCCTCCGCCTCAATTCTCGTCATAGACGGCGAAGCAGGTATCGGAAATGGCCGTATCATCCCTGCGGGTCCCTTGAGAGAGCCTTTGGGGGACGCTCTAAACCGCGCAACCGTTATAGTCGTCATCGGCAATGACAGATACAACATTGCGTCCCGAGCGAAGCTTCCGGTATTTCAGGCTCATCTCGAACCTCAAGCTCCACGGGGTTTCAAAGCGGCTGGCAAATATATAGCCTTTGCCGGGATCGGGCGCCCTTCGAAATTCTTCGCCACGGCAAAGTCGATGAAGCTTGACCTCGCCGCCACGCGGGAGTTTCCGGATCACTACGTATACACAACGGAAGACATAGACTCGTTGCGCTTGGATGCTGAGGTTATGGGCGCTCGACTGGTTACGACGGAAAAAGATGCCGTACGCCTTCCTCCGTATTTCCGGTCGGAAGTGATCGTTATCCCAATCCGCCTCGTTTTTGACGTGCCAGGGGCCGGAGAGGTGCTTGCCGAACTCCTCATGCGACGGCCTTAGCTCTTAGGTTAACGTGCGCCGTCGACTACGACTAGCTTAGCACTCGAAAACTCGACGTTTCCGGAAAGCGATGCCTCTCGAACGGCCTTGCTTTTAACGGCAATCCGAGGCCACTCCCCATGGGCGAGTTGCGCAACAGCCGTCTCGGGCTGTGACAGGCGAGAGCGATACATACTGTAATGCAAAAGAACCTGCTGAATATATTCGCGGGTCTCGCGGAGGGGGAGACTTTCGACGAAGAGCAACGGATCGGACTTGTCAGTAGCCGCCTTCCATCGCGCCAGATTGCCGGGGCCTCCGTTATAAGCCGCAAGCAGGTAAACGAGGTTGTTGCCGATCAGAGGCGTCTCCGAAAGAGTCTGAACATATCTTTGCCCCATATCGACATTCGTCGCCGGGTCGAACAGCCTGTGAGCGCAGTTGGAATTTGAAGCACGCCTCAGCGGTTCGTTATCGATCCTTCGAGCCGTCGCAGGCATGATCTGCATCAAACCGCAAGCCCCGCGCGAACTGACTGCCTCGGGATCGAACTGGGATTCGTGGCGCATAATTGCATAAATCAGAGCGCGGTCGACCTTGAACCCGCCTACGGGCTGCCATGGAGGCAAAGGATAAAGCGCCGCATCGAAGGGTTTCCCGTCTTTGTTAACCACCCCGCTCAAAGCCAAGACGAGAGATGGCATATTGCCCTTTTCCGCCAATGCCAACGCAGCGGATTGTAACTCGCGCGTATTTCCCGAAAGCAACCGGCGAAGTTCGCTTTCGGCCAAATCCATGCGACCGACTTGCGCCAAAGCCAAGGCTTGCCACCCATTCGGATGCTTTGCCAGTTGCTCAATTGACTTCGAATTCAATTCCGGCGACTTCCAGGATCGCTCATCCTGATGCCCCATCAGTCGCGAAGCCATAGCTCCGTAAAATGTCTGAGGATAGTTGGCCGCGTCGGCAAGCCACTTGTAAGCCTGCCCCTTGTCGCCCAGCCTGCTGTTGGCTCGATACGCCCAGTAGGAAGCCGCTGACTTGTTCCATGCACTCAGGCCTTCAGCTTTTGTCAGCTTGGCAAAGGAGCGCGCCGAAGTACCAAAATCCTTCTGCTTCCAAGCCGAAAGCCCCTCGATCCAAAGCGCAAGCGGAACACCTGCGTCCGAACCCGCCTTGGCCACTCTGCGTGCGCCCTCCGCATCGCCTTGATAGAAGAGCATCGCGGCAGTGCGACTTGAAAAATCTGCTGACTGAGGTGCGCTCTGGGGCTGGCTAAGGCCGTCGCGAGCTTTCAGGACCGAAGCGTTAACCTTCCCCGAGTTGTCGTTCGAACTGCGGAAAACGGTCGGCGAACCAAAACCGTTAATGCCGGTCCACCCTTCTTCCTGAGGCTTTTTAATGCCCGATACCGAAAACCCGCGCAGACGTTTGGCTAGACCATAAAGCTCGCTGGCCTCAGGCAACGTTGCGTAGGAAGCAAACCAGCTCTTGGCCTCGGATAAGGTCCACCCCCTGCGAAGGTACCGGTCCGCAAGAATGTGCCCGGAAAGCCGCTTATCCTTAACTTGTTCGAGAGCCTTGTCCGCGAAGCCCCAGTCCGCTTTTTCTTGAGCGGCGAAGGCTGCACGGAACAGCGAAGCGTCGCGGGGAGACAGAACATGGATCGTGTCGCCAAGTGACCCTTTGGCTTCCGGTGCCACATGGGGCGGCAGCCCCTGAAGCATCCACGAAGGCGCGGCGTCTATGGGAGTGCTCGAGCTGAGCCCCCAGAAAATAAACGCCATCGTCGCCAATTTGGGCAGACGTTTGGTTAATTGTTTTCTTGCCGAAACAGTTCTCATGCGACCCCTGTAGGGGGGAAAGCCCGGCTCGGCAAGCGAAATCGACAATAAAAATCGCGTATAAAAAATTTTATTTAGTTAATTCAACGAAGTAATCTCTTTAAGACGTTTTTTAAGCAATAAAATGTCGTTCCAAGCTTGACGTTTGGCGCCCGCCTGACGCAGCAGATAGGCCGGATGGTATATGGGAAGACACGGGATTGAGATATCGGCTCCTGCATCTGACGGAGCTCTGTAGCTCATCCATCGCCCTCGAAGCCGTGTGATCCCCTCC
>CAZLIG010000076.1:0-9827 GCA_964559415.1 uncultured Rhodospirillaceae bacterium | reverse complement strand
GCCCAGCGGAGTAACGCCGATTAAAAATCGAAGCCCCCAAACACTTGTCATCCCCACGAAGACGGATATCCCATTTGGTTTTCCGCCGCTTCATAACGGCCCAATTCGCCGCCCAGCGGAGTAACGCCGATTAAAAATCGAAGCCCCCAAACACTTGTCATCCCCACGAAGACGGATATCCCATTTGGTTTTCCGCCGCTTCATAACGGCCCAATTCGCCGCCCAGCGGAGTAACGCCGATTAAAAATCGAAGCCCCCAAACACTTGTCATCCCCACGAAGACGGATATCCCATTTGGTTTTCCGCCGCTTCATAACGGCCCAATTCGCCGCCCAGCGGAGTAACGCCGATTAAAAATCGAAGCCCCCAAACACTTGTCATCCCCGCGAAGGCGGGGATCCCATTTGGTTTTTGCCGCCGCTTCATAACGCGCCGTTTCGCTCAGACATTAAATTCATCACAGGTGTTAGTTAAAAATGGAATGAGTTCCCAACCTAAAAATTCCCTCTCCGCCGCCCTCGCGTGGGAAAGGAAGGGGACCCATCGCAAAGCGATGGGAAGGAGAGGTGGTAGCCCCGCAATGCCACCTCCCAAAAACGCATCCTTCATTCGTCAGCCCCGCGAAAGCGGGGATCCCATTTGATTTTTCCAAGGCAATCCAATGACGCCATATGTTGCCCTATTTACTATAAGCTCAGTTTTGGCTAGAATATAATCCAGCATTAATAGTCCCGTATATTTCATATGTCGAAAATTGACGACGATACAATAGAACTAGGCTTTCTAACGGCAGTGGATGCAACGAAATTCGCCGTACTTGCCACAGTAAGCTATGTGGACGTAAAAGTTGGCCTTACGTGCTTATGGCAAACGAATGCGCAACTTGTGTCCCAACACGCCTACGATTCCATTTCAGCTTTTGGTTCTGCTCTCTCGGAACCCACCGTCGCATTTCCCGCCGCTGCTGTATTAGCTACAGCTTCTATCGCTTACAAAGCAATTCCCAAAGTCATAGTACATGGCACAGCGGCTGCTCTAGAACTTTACGGAACAGCTTTAAAGCTCATACTTTAACCGGCGAGGGCAAAAGCCGGGATCCAGCGCCCGCGCATCCGCGCGGCAAAAGACCTCAAAGCGCCCCAAGTGATTTAGTCTGAAAATTAACCTAAGAGCGTCTTCATCACCGATGTATGAACCCTTGCGCAAGTATTACGGACGAAAGAATATCAACATAATTTTAGTGCCCTCATTTTCTGAAAAGATAAAAGTCATGAATCCATTTTCCAGCCTGAAGAATAGATTTAATAACGGCGACACCTTCGTTTCCCTTTCGAAAGAAGAATGCGCAAGATGCGAGGAGACCGTGGGCAAAAACGATATGTGTAGGCAAACGCTAGAGGAACTGGGAATAGCCTTTGTAACCGGTGCAGCCATAAGCACCGCGACGGGCATTTTGGCGGTACTGCAAGGTGTGGATCCTCGTGTGTCTTTAATGTGGGGCGGCGCTGCTATGCTTTTAAGAACACTCGTCGGTATCCCGATGGCAGCGCACAACACCAAGCAGTATGAAAAAGGTTTCGCATTCATGCAGCAAAACGGTCGCCCATTTGCTGAAGTCCCCGGATTTTTGGAACCTGTCCCCACGTGCGAACGGCCCGACCGTCTCGCACAAACATACAAGGCACAGGACCTTAAAAGCTAACCGCGCGCTTCTCACCTCTGCGCGTCTTTCGCATCTTAAATAATAAAACGTCCAAGCTGCTCGTGGACAAGGTAGACGCCCATCTGCATAAACCAGCCCAGAAGGGGTAGTATGAGGAACCCCGAAAGAACAACCATGCCGAAGGCTCCTCTCGTCCGCCAAAAGTAATAAGGGAGGTACGGAAGCCAGAAGAGATACGCCAGAAACCCGAATTCAAATGGTTTTTCTATTTGCGGATAATCCTTGCTGTCAGCAACTACCCAAAGAACCAACAGAAGCGGATAAAGGAAACGCCCAAGAGAAGCCGAGACTGGTATTGCCCCAACTCCAAACCAGTAAAACAATGTTTCAGATGTAGCGGAGATCAATGATACCGCAACGAGTGTTATTGCCAACCATTCCTTCCGATTCATTGCGGATAATACCCAAATGTATGAATAGAGCTCCGTCGGCGATATTACATTTTCCTTAAGGACGATCAACAGCGCTTTGGTTGACCAATTTCACCCTTGCCTCTGCCCACTCCTCCCGCTCAAGTACAGCGCAACCTCCCCATATTAGCCTTCAACCCAACCCACCATCACCCGGCGTAACCTTCGTCATCCCGGCGAAAGCCGGGATCCAGCGCCGAGCGTGCGCGAGGCAGCATAAGAACTTAAAATACAGTAGCCCGCCCCCTACCCCAGCCGCTTCTTCTTCCCCGCCAAATACGGCCCAAGATACTTCCCCGTATAACTCCCCTTAACCCGAACAATGTCATCCGGCGTCCCACAAGCAACGACCTGCCCCCCGGCATCTCCGCCCTCCGGCCCCAAATCGACAACCCAATCCGCAGTCTTGATCACCTCAAGATTATGCTCAATCACAATCACGGTATTCCCCTGATCGACCAGCGCATGAAGCACCTCAAGCAGCTTCCGCACGTCGTCAAAGTGCAGCCCCGTCGTCGGCTCATCGAGAATATAAAGCGTCTTCCCCGTAGCCCTCCGCGAAAGCTCCTTCGAAAGCTTCACGCGCTGCGCCTCCCCGCCCGAAAGCGTGGTCGCCGCCTGCCCGATCTTGATATACGAAAGCCCCACGCGATTAAGCGTCTCCATCTTGTCGCGAATGGACGGCACCGCCTTAAAGAACTCCGCCGCCTCCTCCACCGTCATGTCGAGCACATCCGCAATGCTCTTCCCGCGATAAAGAACCTCAAGCGTCTCGCGATTATACCGCGTCCCATGACACTCCTCGCACGTCACAAAAACATCCGGCAAAAAGTGCATCTCGATCTTGATAGTCCCCTCGCCCTCGCAAGCCTCGCACCGCCCGCCCTTCACATTGAACGAGAACCGCCCCGGCCCATACCCACGAGCCTTGGCCTCCGGCAGCCCCGCAAACCACTCGCGTATCGGCGTAAAAGCCCCCGTGTACGTGGCAGGATTAGACCTCGGCGTCCTCCCAATCGGAGACTGATCGATATCGACAATCTTGTCGATCATCTCGACTCCCTTAAGCGCCTTGTGATGAGCCGGAACATCCCGCGCTTTGTTGAGCCGCTTAGCCAAAGCCTTATAAAGCGTCTCCGTAACAAGCGTAGACTTCCCCCCGCCCGATACCCCCGTCACCGCCGTAAACGTCCCCAACGGAAACTTCACATCGATATTCTTTAGATTATTCCCCTGCGCCCCGACGATCTCGAGCCACATCCCCTTCCGAGGCTCCCGCCGCACCTCCGGCACTGCAATGGATTTCTTCCCCGTCAAATACTGCGCCGTAATGCTCTCCGCACATTTCTCGACTTCCGCAGGCGTCCCCGCCGCAATCACGTGCCCGCCATGCACGCCAGCCCCCGGCCCGATATCGATCAAATAATCAGCCTGCCGAATGGCATCCTCGTCATGCTCGACAACCAGCACCGAATTCCCCAAATCCCGAAGCCTCTTAAGCGTTTCCAAAAGCCGGTCGTTATCCCGCTGATGCAACCCAATGCTAGGCTCATCGAGCACGTAGAGAACGCCCGTAAGCCCGGACCCAATCTGCGAAGCCAACCTAATCCGCTGGCTCTCCCCACCCGAAAGCGTCCCCGAAGCCCGCGAAAGCGCCAAATACTCAAGCCCCACATTGTTCAAAAAACCAAGCCGCTCATTAATCTCTTTCAGTATCCGCGCCGAAATCTCGCGCTGCTTCGCCGTCAACGCCTGCGGCAGTTCCTTGAACCACGCCCCCGCCGCCTTGATCGACATCTCCGCAACGTCGCTGATGTTCTTCCCTGCGATCTTTACGCAAAGCGCCTCAGGCTTCAGCCTCTGCCCATGACAAACCTCGCAATGCTTGGTGGCCTGATATTTCGCAAGCTCCTCGCGCATCCACTCGCTGTCGGTCTGCCGCCACCGCCGCTCGATATTCGGAATGACGCCCTCAAACGCCTTCGTGTTCCGAAAACTCCGCGTCTCGTCCTCAAACTCGAAGGTAATCTTCTTCTCGCCCGTCCCGAACAATACCGCATCGCGAAAATCCTGCGACAACCGGCTCCACGGCATATCGAGACTGGCCTTGAATGTCCGCGCCAACGACTCCAGCGTCTGCACATAGAAAAGCGACGTCATCCCCTTCCACGGCGCCAAAGCCCCATCCCTGATGCTTAACGTCTCATCCGGCACAACCAGTTCAGGATCAAAATAAAGCTTCTCCCCCAACCCATCGCAGTTCGGACAAGCCCCATGCGGATTATTAAACGAAAACAGCCGCGGCTCGATCTCCTCAATCGTAAACCCGCTAACCGGGCACGCAAACCGTGAGGAGAAGGTCGTCACCTTCCCATTGCTCACATTCTCCACAACCAGCAACCCATCCGAAAGCTTCAACGCCGTCTCAATGGAATCCGGCAGTCGATTATCAAGCTCCGGCTTCACCACCAACCGATCCACAACGACCGAAATATCATGCTTTTTCTTCTTGTCGAGCGCAGGCGAGTCTTCAATGTCATAAATGGTCCCATCAATCTTGACCCGCTGAAACCCCTGCTTCTTGAGTTCCTGAAGCTCTTTCCGATACTCCCCCTTCCGCCCGCGCACAGTAGGCGCAAGCAGCATGATCTTGGTCCCCTCCGGCATCGCGCGAATGCGATCCGCCATCTGCGTCACAGTCTGGCTTTCAATAGGCAGCCCCGTAGCAGGCGAATAAGGAATCCCGATCCGCGCGAACAGCAAACGCAAATAGTCATAAATCTCCGTAACAGTCCCAACCGTGGACCGGGGATTATGCGACGTCGTCTTCTGTTCGATGGAAATGGCAGGCGAAAGCCCCTCGATGGAATCGACATCGGGCTTCTGCATCATATCGAGAAACTGCCGCGCATAAGACGACAAGCTCTCGACATACCGCCTCTGCCCCTCGGCATAGATCGTGTCGAACGCAAGCGACGACTTCCCCGACCCCGAAAGCCCGGTAATAACCACCAACCGGTCCCTTGGAATCACAACATCGATATTTTTAAGATTATGCTGGCGCGCCCCGCGCACATGAATTTCTTTCTGCATGGCCCGCACTATGGAATTTTCCAAAACAAAATGCGAGTCTTTTTGTACTTGTTTTGTTCCTTTTCTGAATGTAACCTTTCGCGCATGAAGTTAATATTTACCCTCCCCCGGCGAAAGCCGGAATCCAGCGCCGCGCGGCATAAGACGCTGTGGCGCCCACAGCAAAAACGGCCTTCTCACAACCTTCTGGACAAGAAAGGCCAAATGACTAGAGTCCCGAATCCACATTAAAACCCGGAGATTCCAATGGCAGGCAGCGTCAACAAAGTCATCCTCATCGGCAATTTAGGCCGCGATCCCGAAATCCGCTCGTTCCAAAACGGCGGACGCGTCGCCTCCTTCTCAATCGCCACGTCCGAAACCTGGAAAGACAAAGCGACAGGCGAACGGAAAGAAAAGACGGAATGGCACCGCATTTCAGTTCTCAACGATAAGCTCGTCGAAGTCGTCGAACGCTACGTCAAAAAAGGCTCAAAGCTCTACGTCGAAGGCCAGCTCGAAACCCGCAAGTACACCGATAAAGACGGTCAGGAAAAATTCACGACCGAAGTCGTCCTGCGCCCCTTCCGTGGCGAACTCACAATGCTCGACAGCGCAGGCGGCAGCCGTGGCGGCGCAAGCGTCCCGCCCCCGAGCGAAGAACAAGCCTTCGGCGGCTCCTCCTCTGGCGGCAGCACCGGCTCCACCGCCGACATCGACGATAGCATCCCCTTTTAAGGCATGATCCCCGTCTTCCATCGTCATTTCAGCACAAAGCGCCCCCTCTCTCGCCCTCTCCGCCACAACATGGGGGAGAGCGAACCCCTCTCTCACCCTCTCCGCCACGAAGTGGGGGAGAGGGAGGGCCCCAATCGCATCGCGATTGGGAGGGTGAGGTGGCCTATCTGCAATCCAACCGCCACCACCTCCTCCCCTCGCGGGGAGGGTTAGGGAGGGGGGAGTTCCGACAGAACTCAACTCGACCTTGATGAAAACAAAGCCCAACTCGAAAGCAAATCCCTCGCACCGCACGGCTTCAAAAATGATCTATTCAACCAGAATGACCGTCATCCCCGCGAAGGCGGGGATCCCATTTGTTTTCCAGCCTTGGCCCCCAAGATGAGCACCGTCATGCCTAAAACCGCCCTCATCTCCGGCGCCGACAAAAACTACTACCCCCTCCTGATCGAATGGCTCCACTCCATCCGCGCCTTCAAGCAAAGCGAAGGCATGGACATTTGCATCATCGACTCCGGCATGACGCCCGACCAACTGGCCACGCTCAAGCCCCTGTGCAAATCCATCGTCTGCCCCGACTGGCCCTCCGGCCTCCCCGAAAAGAAGCTCAAAGGAAACGAAGGCCTCAAAACCAACGTCTGCCGCCCCTTCATCCGCGAAATCTTCCCCGGCTATGACACCTATATGTGGATGGACGCCGACACCTGGGTTCAAGACTGGTCCGCCGTCCAAATGTTCCTCAACGCCGCCAACAAAAAGCGCAACCGCCTGATCGCGACTAACGGCGCCGACCGCAACGCCCCCAAACAAATCCGCGTCAAATGGATCGGACGCTGGCCCCGCCGTGTCACCAACTTCTACTTCAGCAACACCGCAAGCACCTTCGGCTTCAAAGCCGCTAAACAGCTCTGCACACAAGCCGTCATCAACGTCGGCTGCTTCGCATTATCGGCAGCCGCTCCCCACTGGGAGCACTGGAAAAAGCTCGTCGTCAAATGCGCCCGCGAAGGAAAACTCTTCACCTCCGACCAAATCTCCTTGGGCGTCATGATCTACCTCGACGGCTACAAAGCCGAAATGCTCCCCTCCTACACCCACTGGTCCTGCAACCTCCCCCCGCTGTGGGACCCCGACAAAAAGCTTTTCGTCGAGCCCTCCACCCCCCATGCGCCCCTCGGCATCCTCCACATGCACGGCATCGACGAAGAACGCGCCAGCCGCAAAACCAAACGCCGCTACGAAACCACAGACGGCCAAACCATCGAAATGAACATCCGCTACCCCAACTTCGACGGCGGCGAAATGCTAACCATCCGCCTCAAGCGCAAATGAGAGAGTTGATGAGCGGCCAAACAAAAAACACCATCACCACTTTTCCCTCCTCGTCATCCCGGCGAAGACCAGAATCCAGCGCCGCGCTTCTTTCGCCCTCTCCGCCACAACGTGGGGGAGAGGGAGGGCCCCAATCGCAAAGCGATTGGGAGGGTGAGGTGGCCTGTCTGCAATCCAAACGCCACCACCTCTTCCCCACCCCCTCCTCGTCATCCCGGCGAAAGCCGGGATCCAGCGCCGCGCGTCCGCGCGGCACAAGACTCCACGCCCTTTCCGCAAGAAGAGACAGGAGAGAACTCCGCTAATGCCCGCCCCCTCCTTCATCCACCTCCGCATCCACTCCGCCTATTCGCTTGCCGAAGGCGCGATCAAAGTCCACGAAGACCACCCAAAGGACGGAGCCGAACTCCCGCGCAAAGACATCCTCGAACTGTGCCTCAAGCACGAAATGCCAGCCGTTGCGCTAACCGACAAAGGCAACCTCTTCGGCGCTCAGGAGTTCGGCCAATACGCCTCCGATGCCGGAATTCAACCGATCATCGGCAGCCAGCTAGCCGTCCTGCGCCCCGAACAGGCAACCGTCAAATCAATGGCGCGCGACGCCTACGACCAAATCGTCCTCTTGGTCCAAAACGAAACAGGTTACCGCAACCTCTCGTTCCTGACCTCGCAGTGCTATATCAACTTCGACCGCCCCGACCCCTACGTCACCGCCGCCGAACTCGCCGCCCACGCCGAAGGCCTAATTGCCCTCTCCGCCGGGATTGAAGGCGAAATCGGCCGCCTCCTGCTCGCCAACCAAAAAGACGTCGCCGAAACCGCCGTAAAAAAATACGCCGATCTTTTCCCCGGACGTTTTTATATCGAGCTAAACCGCCACAACGGAGGCGCTGTCGGCTCCAACGAACAGCGCATCGAAAGCGACCTGATCGACCTCGCCTACAAATACAATCTCCCGTTAGTCGCCACCAACGACGTCTACTTCGGCAACGTGGATATGTACGAAGCGCACGACGCCCTCCTCTGCATCGCCGACAAAAGAGTGCTTGCTGAAACGGATCGCCGCCACGTGACGCGCGACCATTACTTCAAATCCGGCACGGAGATGCGCGCCCTCTTCGCCGACCTCCCGGAAGCCTGCGACAACACCGTAGCGATTGCCCGGCGCTGCGCCTTCATGCCGCCCAAAAGAAAACCGATCTTCCCGGTCACCACCATCAGCGGCCGCACCGAAGTCGACGAGCTGCGCGAACGCGCCGTCAAAGGCCTCGAAGCCCGCCTCGACGCCGCCAAAATCACCGATCGCGAACCCTACCATAAAAGGCTCGAATTCGAACTCGACATCATCATCAAGATGGGCTTCGCGGGCTACTTCCTGATCGTCTCCGACTTCATCACATGGTCGAAGAACAACGGCGTCGCCGTCGGTCCCGGACGCGGCTCCGGCGCAGGCTCTCTGGTCGCATGGTCGATCCTGATCACGGATCTCGACCCCCTCCGCTTCGGCCTCCTGTTCGAACGCTTCCTGAACCCCGAACGCGTCTCGATGCCGGACTTCGACGTCGACTTCTGCCAAGAGAAGCGCGAAAAAACCATCAACTACGTGCAGGACAAATACGGCCACGACCGCGTCGCGCAAATCATCACCTTCGGTAAATTGCAGGCCCGCGCGGCCCTCCGCGACGTCGGACGGGTCTTGGGAATCCCCTACGGCTACGTCGACAAAATCTGCAAACTCGTCCCCAACAATCCCGCAAATCCCGTAACGCTCGGCCAAGCCATCGCGGGCGAACCGCAACTGCAGCAGCTTCGCGACGAAGACCAGCAAGTCGCGCAGATGATGGACATCGCGCTCAAACTGGAAGGCCTTTTCCGCAACGCCTCCACGCACGCGGCAGGCGTCGTGATCGGCGACCGCCCTCTCGTCGAACTGGTCCCCCTCTACCGAGACCCCGCCTCAGCCCTTCCCGCCACGCAGTTCAACATGAAGACCGTGGAAGCGACGGGCTTGGTGAAGTTCGACTTCCTCGGCCTTAAAACGCTCGACGTTCTGCAAATGGCCGTGGAGCTCGTCAAAAATCGTGGCGTCGAAGTCGACCTCCAACACATCCCCCTCGACGACGCCAAAACTTACCAAATGCTGGCGAAAGGCGACACCACCGGGGTGTTCCAGTTAGAAAGTTCGGGAATGCGGGACGTCCTCCGCAAACTGAAACCCAACCGCTTCGAAGACATCATCGCCCTCGTGGCCCTCTACCGCCCCGGCCCGATGGACAACATCCCCACATACATCAAACGGAAAAACGGCGAAGAAAAAGTCGAATACCTGCACAAGTGCCTCCAGCCCATCCTCGAAGACACCTTCGGCATCCTGATTTATCAGGAGCAAGTCATGCAGTCCGCGCAGCTATTGGCCGGATACAGCCTCGGCGGCGCGGACCTCCTGCGCCGCGCGATTGGCAAAAAGAAGGTCGAGGAAATGCAGGCGCAACGCGCCACCTTCATCAAAGGCGCCGCCGAAAAACACAATCTCCCGGCAGATCAAGCGGGCA
>CAZLIG010000075.1:0-9856 GCA_964559415.1 uncultured Rhodospirillaceae bacterium | reverse complement strand
TGCCGCGCTTTTTCGCATATTCGCGAAAAACGAATGGGCGTTTATAGCGGTATGAACTTCATGATGCAACAGCCTTCCAAAATGGTAAAAAATGTTTTAAACCGAAAGCTCCTTTCGATTCGTCCCACCATAGTAAAAGCATGAAAATAGCTGTACCCAAAGAACGCCGCCCTTATGAACGCCGCGTTGCCATTGCTCCAGATACGGTTAAGAAATACAAGGCTCTAGGATATGACGTCGCGGTTGAGTCCGGGGCAGGGGCGGAGGCCTCTTTTACCGACGAGATGTATGCTTCTGCCGGAGCTCAGATTGTCCCCGATACCGCACTTTTATTGCGCGATGCCGACATTGTCCTTAAGGTTCAGAGGCCGATGAGCGAAAGCGAGGGGCGCAACGAAGTTGGCCTTATCAAGCCGGGTGCGGTGCTTATTGCGATGCTTAATCCTTATGGGGCTCGCGGCGATCTCGATATTTATGCGCGCGGCAACGTAACCTCGATGTCGATGGAGCTTATGCCTCGCATTACGCGTGCGCAGACAATGGACGTGCTTTCTAGCCAGTCGAACTTGGCGGGCTACAAGGCCGTTATCGATGCTGCCGAACAGTTTGGCCGCGCTTTTCCGATGATGATGACAGCCGCAGGCACCGTACCTCCCGCTCGTGTGATGGTTATGGGGGCTGGTGTTGCGGGACTGCAAGCCATCGCAACAGCTCGCCGGTTAGGGGCTATCGTGAGCGCCACGGACGTGCGCCCCGTCGCGCGCGAGCAGGTGGAAAGCTTGGGGGCGACTTTTGTGATGGTTGAAAGCGATGAGACCAAGCAAGCTGAGACTTCCGGCGGATATGCGAAGGAGATGAGCGAAGACTACAAGCGACGTCAGGCTGCGCTTATTGCCGAAACCATCAAGAAGCAGGACATCGTCATTTGCACTGCGCTCATTCCGGGGCGGGCTGCTCCTAACCTCATTAGCGAAGAGATGCTCAAGACAATGCGCCCGGGTTCGGTTGTCGTCGATCTTGCGGTTGAGCAGGGCGGCAACTGTGCGCTCAGCGAGGCAGGCAAGGTTGTCGATGCTTATGGCGTCAAGATTGTCGGACATCGCAACGTTCCGAGCCGCATTCCGGTGGATGCTTCAGCGCTCTATTCGCGAAACCTTTTGAATTTCATCACGGCGATTACGGTCAAAGGCGAAGGTAACCTTAAGCTCGATCTTAACGATGAAATTCTTCGTGCGATTACGCTCACGCACCAGGGCGCCATTGTGCATCCGCAATTCCTGAAGAATTAACCTGGACGAGGAGATCCCCATGCTCGAAGAAAACAATAACGCGAAAACCCAAAACATACTTTGGTGGATTGCCAGCATCGCTACTTCGGTACTGTGTTGCTCAGTGCTTTTCATTCTCTTTGCTGGCTACATTAACGATATAAAGACCAGCTTGGAGCTAACAGGCGCCCAGATCAGCGTCATACGGGCGCGTGAAGATAAAATTCTTGCTGAGATTGAGATGATCCACAAAAAGATGGTCAAGGAAACCGCTGAGACCGGAGAGCCGGAAGCGTCTCCCGCTGCGGTGGGCGTTCCTGTTGGCTCTCCACCCGCAGCAATTCCGGGCGCGGGTTCGACGATGCAGGAAAAGATGCCTGAGATCGTCCCTCCTTCAGCCCCCACTTCGCTCATTCCTCCGGCTGCGTCTTCTTCAGTTTCCGTTCCAACCACGGTTAACAGTGCTGTTCCGGCTACCGTAGCGGCACCTGCTTCCGTTTCCGCTCCGGCTGCTCCGGCTTCACTTCCGGCGACCCCGGTTCCAACAGTAAAGAAGTAAGAGGTTCTTATGGCTCTTAATGAGGTTATATCCGGTTTGAACAGCGTTGCTGTTGAACAGCAGCGGCTGGCCGAACTGACGTCAGACTTGGCGAAGCATGCCCAGACTCTGGTGGCGCAAGGTGGCGCGACGGGGGAGGGCGGGTTCTTTATCACCGGGCTTACGGTTTTTGTGCTTGCCTGTTTCGTTGGATACTATGTGGTGTGGCGCGTTACCCCGGCGTTGCATTCGCCTCTTATGGCGGTGACCAATGCGGTTTCCTCGGTCATCATCGTCGGCGCTTTGCTGGCGGCGAGTCCGGCTGAAATGACAGCGTCAAAATTCATGGGGCTTGCGGCCGTCGTTTTGGCTTCCATCAACATCTTCGGCGGCTTTATCGTCACCGGTCGTATGTTGGCCATGTACAAGAAGAAGACAACAGATAGTCAAAAGGCGAAAAAATGAACGCCACAGTATCTCTAGCTTTCCTGATCTCAGGCATTTGCTTCATCATGGCCTTGCGGGGCCTGTCCTCTCCCGAAACTTCGCGCAATGGGAATATGTTCGGTATTGCAGGCATGGCGCTTGCCATTGTCACGACGCTGTTCCTTGTCGAAACATCATCCTTCGGCTGGATTGCGATTGCGATAGCGGTTGGAGGCGGTATTGGCGCTGTTGTCGCGAGAAAGATCCAGATGACGGCATTGCCGCAGTTGGTTGCCGCGTTTCACTCGCTGGTCGGGTTGGCCGCAGTGCTCGTGGCTTCGGCGGCTTTTTTGAACCCCGAAGCTTATAACATTGGACAGGCGGGCAACGTCCATTTGTCGAGCCTTGTCGAAATGGGTATCGGCGTGGCTATTGGCGCTATCACATTCACGGGGTCGCTTATCGCTTTTGCCAAGTTGCAGGGGCTTATCTCGGGCAAGCCTCTCGTTTTCAATTTTCAGCATCACTTCAATCTGGCGCTTGGCATTGTGATTGGACTGGCTTTGCTGGTTTTGATGCTGACGCAGGCTGCTTTCGCCTACTGGATTATTGTTGCGGTATCTCTGGCGCTGGGTTTTCTGCTTATTCTGCCTATTGGCGGTGCAGATATGCCGGTCGTTATCTCGATGCTCAACAGCTATTCGGGTTGGGCTGCTGCTGCTACGGGCTTTACGCTGCAAAACCATTTGCTCATCATCACAGGCGCTTTGGTTGGCGCTTCGGGCGCGATTCTTAGCTACATCATGTGCAAGGGCATGAATCGCTCGATTTTCAACGTGATCTTGGGCGGGTTCGGCACGGATCCAAATGCTCCGGCCAACAAAGCGGCTGGGGGCGGGGACCGTCCTGTCAAAGTCGGTTCGGCGGATGATGCCGGGTTCATTCTCAAAAATGCATCGAGTGTCATTATTGTTCCCGGATACGGCATGGCGGTAGCTCAGGCACAACATGCGTTGCGCGAGATGGCCGACAAGCTGAAGGCTGAAGGGGTTCAGGTTCGTTATGCGATCCACCCGGTCGCAGGGCGTATGCCGGGCCACATGAACGTGCTTCTAGCCGAAGCCAATGTTCCCTATGACGAGGTTCTTGAGCTTGACGAGATCAACCGTGATTTTGGGCAGACCGATGTGGCTTTCGTTATCGGCGCTAACGATGTGACGAATCCAGCCGCGCATAACGATCCGCAGTCGCCGATTTACGGTATGCCGATCCTTGATGTCGAAAAAGCGAAGACGGTTCTGTTCGTCAAGCGTTCGATGGCTGCAGGGTACGCGGGCGTTGAAAACGAGCTGTTCTTTCGCACAAACACGATGATGCTTTTCGGCGATGCGAAGCAAATGTGCGAGAACATCGTTAAGGCGCTGGACGCTTAACTTTTTGACAATTCAGGTCCTGAAAAGGATTTTTGGGAAATGAATACGCAAGCTCCTCCTGTGTTCGATAACGATCTTATTGGGCGGCTGCCCGATGCGCGCGGGCCGTTAGTTCCCAATGGGTCGCTGGCCGACCAGACTTGGTTTCGCGTCGGCGGACCTGCTGAGGTGTTGTTTCGTCCAGTTGATGTCGAAGATCTGGCTTATTTCCTCAAGCACTGTCCTAAGGATGTGCCCATCACTGTATTGGGCGCGGCATCTAATGTGCTGATACGTGACGGAGGGATTCCCGGCGTTGTCGTTCGCATGGGGCCGAACTTCGCATTTGTCAAAGTGCAGTCCGATGGCGTTCATGCAGGAGCGGCGGCTGTGGACATGAATGTTGCTCGTACGGCGCAAGCTGCAGGTATTGCAGGGCTGGAGTTCCTTTATGGAATCCCGGGTACCATCGGGGGCGGTTTGCGCATGAACGCGGGCGCTTATGGCCGCGAGTTCAAGGACATTGTATTTTCGGCGGATGTTTTAGAGCGCAATGGTGAGCGACGGACGTTGAGGCACGAGCAGATCGGGTTTCATTATCGCCATACCGATGTTCCAGCAGACAACATTTTTGTCGAGGCGCATCTTCAGGGTGAAGAAGGTGATCCGGAAGAGATTAAGGCGCGGATGCAAGAAATTCAGAAGAAGCGCCGAGCTTCGCAGCCTACTGGTGAGAAGACGGGCGGGTCGACGTTCGCCAATCCAGAGAACGATCCCGAGGGGCGCAAGGCTTGGCAGCTTATTGAAGGGGCCGGGTGCAGGGGGATGAAGATCGGGCAGGCAAAGGTCTCCGAGAAGCATGCCAACTTTTTGATCAACACCGGGTTTGCGACGGCTGCCGACATTGAAAAGCTTGGAGAGGAAGTCCGGCGCAGAGTTAAGGACAAGTATGGCGTCGATCTCAGGTGGGAGATCAAACGGCTGGGGGTTGAGGCGTCATAGGCGTCTTTTCGCGTTGCGAGTTCTGGCTTATCCAGGCGTATATTTTGTTTTTATGATCTTAGTAGGGCGCGCGTAATTTAGGTCGTCAGTTGGATGATTGGGGGCGAGAGGTGCTAAGACGGTAGCCTTCCTAAAAATTATCCCATTTCGTTGCACATCATAGAGTAGCTGCACTTTAACCCCTGCATCTTTTCGGTCGATGCCGTACTTAGCTGCGATGACTTCACAGATGGTCGATTGCGGAATCGTTACTCTGGAGTCTTTTGAGGAAAGGAGGAACAGAGATTGTTTGCCTTCGTTACCGACGTTTTGAAGTGCGAAGTATAGGGTATTGGCGTTAGCTCCTTTACGAGTTGCCAGAAGTGCTCTTACTTCGGATTCACCAATGCTCAGTTCCTTTTCCAAGACTTTTTCTTTTACTTCGGGTTTTTGTTTTCCAGCCTTGCCGTTTCCCTGAGATTTATAGAATAGCTCTCTTTTGTTATAGGTCATTTTTTTGCCTCTAAAATAATATTGCTTTGAGTAATATTTGCACGAATATTCATGTCGTTAAAGTCCCTATGTGTTGGTAAAGGATATTTTACGGCCCGCTAAAATGCTGCGATTGGATTTGGCCTTTATTGGTGTGGGGTTCCGGAAGTTTGCTTGAAATCGCAATAAGTTGCTGACATTCCGCCTCTTTGACGCTAATACCGCTTCCATGGCTGAGAATTTGGAAACCCTTACGGCTCAACGCCGGACTTTCGCTATTATCGCTCACCCCGATGCCGGTAAGACCACGCTGACGGAAAAGCTGCTGCTTTTCGGCGGCGCGATCCAGATGGCGGGGGCGGTTAAGGCGCGTGGAGAGGCTCGGCGGGCACGGTCGGACTGGATGAAGGTCGAGCGCGAGCGTGGCATTTCGGTCAGTGCTTCGGTCATGAGCTTCGACTATGCCGATCGCAGTTTTAACCTCGTCGATACTCCCGGACATGAAGATTTTTCGGAAGACACCTACCGCACGCTGACGGCGGTGGATAGCGCCGTCATGGTTATCGATGCGGCCAAGGGTATTGAAAGCCAGACGCGCAAGCTTTTTGAGGTTTGCCGTCTGCGCGATGTGCCCATCATGACGTTTGTGAATAAAATGGACCGCGAGGCGCGCGATCCGTTCGATCTTATGAGCGAGATCGAGCAGACTCTTGCGCTTGACGTTACTCCTGCAAGCTGGCCGATTGGGATGGGGCGTGACTTTCGTGGGTGTTACGATTTAATCCGCGACCGCCTGATCCTGATGGACCGTACCAAAGGAAATAAGCTTACCGAAGGCATTGCTTGTAACGGGTTAAGCGATCCCAAGCTTAACGAGCTTCTTGGCGAGGACGTTGCCCAGAAGCTTCGCGATGATGTGGAGATGGCGCGCGGACTTTGTCCGCCGTTTGACGTCGAGGCCTATCGAGGCGGCCATATGACGCCTGTTTATTTTGGCTCGGCCATCAACAACTTTGGCGTTCGCGAGCTTCTTTTGGGCTTGGGTGAATATGCGCCTTCGCCTCGGCCTCAGAAGGCGGATACTCGGGATGTGCAACCGTCCGAGGACAAGGTCACCGGATTTGTGTTTAAGGTTCAGGCCAATATGGACCCGAACCACCGCGACCGCATTGCGTTCGTGCGGCTTTGCTCTGGGCACTTCAAACGCGGCATGAAGCTTTATCATGCTCGTAGCGAAAAGCAGATAGCGATAAACAATGCGGTGCTGTTTTTGGCGCGCGACCGCGAGTTGGCGGAAGATGCCTACGCAGGCGACATTATGGGGATACCCAATCACGGAACGTTGCGTATTGGCGACACCTTGACCGAGGGCGAAAAGATACGTTTTCTTGGCGTGCCTAGCTTTGCGCCCGAACTGATTCAGCGTGTTCATGTTGCCGATCCGCTCAAGGTCAAGCATATGCGCAGAGCGCTCGAGCATTTCGCTGAGGAGGGAGCTTCGCAGGTATTCAAGCCTCTGGTCGGGTCGGAGTGGGTGGTCGGCGTCGTTGGGCCGTTGCAGTTCGAAGTTCTCGCTGCTCGTATTGAAGCCGAGTACGGGCTTGAAGCGAAGTTTGAGGAAGCGGGCGTTGCGGCGGCGCGGTGGATCGACGGTGACCCTATTACGGTTAAAAAGTTTGCCGAGGCCAACAGGTCAAATATGGCCGAGGATCACGATGGTGCCCTTGTCTTTCTTGCGCGGAACGCGTGGCATTTGAATCGCACGCAGGAAGAGAATCCGGATATTAAATTCCTTAAGACACGGGAGCAGAACAAGCTACCAGCCTAATTTTCTGTCCTGTTAATTTTGTTTTTGTTATAGAAAAGTATTATTTTGATGTTGTTCGTGCTTATTATTTTTGTAGGCTTCTTGATAGTGAAATTTAATTACTTGGAGGGGATATGCCTATTGATGTCGCATTTATTGGTACTGTTGGTCCGATTGTCGTGAGCCTAGCTGGGTTGGCCCTTACGCAAAAGGAAGTGTTCGAAAAGAAGCCTCTTGATCCCAAACGTTTTGAGACAAGCTTAACTCGTATCACAAGCCAGACGACAACCGCGAAAGCGCAACCTAAATAGGTTTTCCAATTAGTTGTTGCTTGTTTGATGCCGTCACATGACCGCCGCGATGCTTCTAAGCTGGAGCATCAGTTCGGTAGGCGACTGAGGGGGGCGCTGTTTCACAAGCGCGGAGACCCGGTTTTGCACGATGTCGAAGCACCTTCGGAACATCGACTCGCATTCATCGTCATTCGTAGCTGCAAGGGGATCATCTACCGGCCAATGAACGCGCGTCGGGTCTCCTGGCCATTCAGGGCAGTTGTCTCGGGCTTCTTCCGACATTGTCACGATGACGTCGACGAGGATCGATCTCGGGGAGCGGAAGAAGTCTACCCAGCCTTTCGGGGAAAGGCCGTCCGTCAGGATATTGTGCTCCTTCAAAATTCTGAGCGCGCGCGGAGATGCTTTTGCCAAAGGCGCGAACCCGGCGCTGAATGCTACAAAGCGTTCGTTGCTCAAGTGCCGAAGCAGCGCTTCGGCCATAACGCTTCGTGCAGCATTGCCGGTGGAAAGAAAAAGCACCGCTGTCGGCATGGGATTCATACTTTTTTCACTTTTTCTCGCCGGAAACTCGAATCGTGGAGACACTTTAGAAGGTGCGGATTCATGCGGTCAATCTTGCATAATATTTATTTTTCATTCGTTGCATGAAAGACTCACTTTTCTCAAAAGATACGTAAGGCCTTTTCATAAGCCTTTTGAGGGGTTAGAAGGAAATGCTCAACATTCTCAACAGGACACTCGATCATGTCTCGCCTTCTTACGTTACCCGATGGATCAGTCAAAGAATTTTCCGGCTCCGTAACGGGTTTGGAACTTGCCACCTCGATCGGCAAAGGGTTGGCTGCGGCCGCTCTTGCCGTGAAAGTCGACGGCGATCTTCGCGACCTTATGAGGCCCATCGAGAAGGATGCTAAAGTTGAGATC
Organism: uncultured Rhodospirillaceae bacterium; assembly: GCA_964559415.1. Lineage (GTDB taxonomy): Bacteria > Pseudomonadota > Alphaproteobacteria > UBA9219 > UBA9219 > CAIXLI01. Next base: position 1,712 of record CAZLIG010000075.1, on the reverse strand, counting down.
ATAACTAGAAAGTCGCCTGAGGCGCTGGAGCTGATCCGCCATGATGCGGCACATATTCTTGCCGAGGCGGTGCAGGAGCTGTTTCCGGGGACGCAAGTCACTATCGGCCCCAATATCGAGAACGGGTTTTATTACGACTTTGCGCGTGACCAGCCGTTCAGTACCGACGATTTTCCCAAGATCGAAGAGAAGATGCGTGAGATCGTCAAGCGCGATACGCTCATCGTTTGCGAGCAGTGGGATCGCGAAGAAGCGGTCAAGTTTTTCGAGGCGAAGAATGAAAAGTATAAGGCCGAATTGATCCGCGATCTTCCTGCGGATCAGCCGATTACGGTTTATGCGCAAGGGAAATGGAAAGACCTTTGCCGTGGGCCACACATGGCTTCGACCGGCAAGACGGGCATGGCATTCAAGCTGCTTAAGCTTGCGGGCGCCTATTGGCGCGGCGATAGCAAGAATGCACAGCTCCAGCGTATTTATGGCACCGCCTGGCGCGACGAGAAGGAGCTTCAGGCATATCTTACGCAGCTTGAAGAAGCCGAGAAACGCGATCACCGCAAAATTGGCAAGGAACTCGATCTGTTCCATATGCAGGATGAGGCGGCGGGCAGCGTGTTTTGGCATCCGAAGGGTTGGGCATTGTATCGCGCGCTTGAAGGCTATGTGCGACGTCAGATCGAGAAGGCGGGGTATGTTGAAGTGCATACGCCTCAGCTCTATGACAGCTCGTTGTTTAAGGCATCCGGGCACTGGGACGTTTATGGCGACAATATGTTTAAAGTCGCGATCAAGGCCGAAGATAATCCGGATGAAGTCAAGTGGGTCGGGATCAAGCCGATGAACTGCCCCGGTCACGTTCAGGTGTTTAAGCAGGGGATCAAGAGTTATCGCGATTTGCCGTTACGCATGGCAGAGTTCGGCAATTGTCACCGCAACGAAGCGCATGGCGCGATGCACGGCCTTATCCGCGTAAGGCAGTTTGTTCAAGACGATGCGCATATCTTCTGCACGGAAGATCAGATTCAAAGCGAGAGTCTTTCGTTCTGCGCACTCCTTCAAGCCATGTACAAAGACCTCGGGTTCGAAGTGGCGCGCGTCCGGTTGGCAGATCGCCCCGAAAAGCGCATCGGGACTGAAGAGGCTTGGGACAAGGCAGAAACGGCTCTTGCGAGTGCCCTTAAGGGTGCAGGGCTTGCTTACGACATCAACAAAGGAGATGGCGCTTTCTACGGCCCGAAGCTGGAGTTCTATCTGCGCGACGCTATTGGTCGCGAATGGCAATGCGGAACGTTGCAGGTCGATCCGAATATGCCGGAGCGACTTGATGCAACATATGTGGATGAAACCGGCCAGAAGCGCAGGCCCGTTATGCTGCACAGGGCTGTTCTTGGGTCGCTGCATCGTTTTCTCGGCATCCTTATCGAGCATTATGCGGGCAAATTCCCGCTCTGGCTTGCGCCGGTACAGGTTGTGGTTTGCACGATTACGAACGACGCCGAGATGTATGCGAAGGAAGTCTACGATGCTTTTACGGCGGCGGGGATGCGTGTGCAGATCGATGTGCGCCCTGAGAAGATCAACGCAAAGATCCGCGATCACAGCTTGCAGAAAATTCCTCTGATCCTTGTCGTGGGCAAGAAAGAGGCCGAAGCCAAGACAGTGGCGCTACGCCGCCTTGGAGGCGAGGCTCAGGAAATTTTGAATCTCGGTGA
>CAZLIG010000074.1:0-9876 GCA_964559415.1 uncultured Rhodospirillaceae bacterium | reverse complement strand
ATAGGCCAAACAAGCTTCACTATTGCGCCACCGCCGGGCCGGTCTTCGAGGACCAAGCGGCCGCTATGGTCTTCCATGATTTTCTTGACGATGGCAAGGCCTAGCCCTGTTCCTTTTTTACGGGTTGTCACATAAGGCTCGGTAAGCTTATTGCGCTCTTCGACCGGAAGGCCCTTGCCGTTGTCTTCCACCGCGAGGACAATCTCCTTTTCGGTGCTTGAGAGGCGCGTCACAATTTTACCCCTATGGAGGCCGCCGTTTTCGGGCAGCGGGCGCGCGTCTATGGCTTCCGCAGCGTTTTTGAGAAGATTTGTGAGCGCTTGCGCGATTTGACGCGCATCGCACTCGACAATACAGGGGGTTGCGGGGATGTCCTGCTCGTAGGAGATGTCGGAGCGGCTGCTGCTCTGAAGGAAGACGGTCTGACGCGCGACTTCGCGGAGTTCGTGCTTGCCAATAACGGGGGCGGGCATTCTCGCAAAGGCTGAGAACTCATCGACCATACGGCCAATATCATCGACATGGCGGACGATGGTCTCGGTGCAGGTTAGGAAGACTTCGGGATCGGTGACAATTTCGTTGGAGTATTTGCGGCGGAGACGTTCGGCTGAAAGCTGGATGGGAGTCAGTGGGTTCTTGATTTCATGCGCGATGCGGCGGGCGACGTCGGCCCATGCAGCTTTGCGTTGGGCGGAAAGTAAATCGGATACGTCGTCAAAAGTGACGACGTATCCGTTTACGTCGGACTGCACTTTTTCAGATGAGACGCGGACAAGGATCGTTCGGGTTGGCTGCGCGGGACGACGAATTTCGACCTGATCGCTTCGGAGACCGGACTCGTCAGGCATTTGCTCAATGATGTTCTGGACTTCCGGGGCAAGATCGGAAAGCGGGCGGCCAGTATAATAACCCGGGTCCGCCCCGAAGAATTCGGCGGCGGACTCGTTCATCAGGTTGATGTTGCCCCGGCGGTCGATGCCGATGACGCCAGCGGATACGCCGGAAAGGACCGCTTCGGTGAAACGGCGGCGGAAATCAAGCAGGCTGTTTGCATCGATCAGCTCGGTTTGCTGCGTTTCGAGCTGGATTGCCATGCGGTTAAACGCTTTTGAGAGGCGGTCGAGTTCGTCGTCACTTTCTCGTATGCCTTCATTGACCCTTGCTCTGAGGTCACCTTCGCGGATTCGGTCGGTAGCGCCGATGAGGTCCCCTATCGGCTTTGTCAGACGCATGGCGAAGTCGAGACCAAACCAGACTGCGGCCAACATCAATAGAAATGCTACAACTCCAAAGATCGAGCCGATGATCACCTGCAGGCCGGAGCGCTTGCCTTCCAACTGCTTGTATTCATCCACTGCGGACTGGGTGGCGGCCATGTGGGCGAGGACTTTAGGTTCGACGGGGCGGCCTACGAACAAATAAGTGTCAACAAAGTTGTTAAGCCGCAACAGCGCTCGCACGCGATCATCGTTGTCGTTGACCACAAGCACCACCTCGCCTTCCTGTGCTCGTTGGCGCATCTCGTCGGTGATGGGTTCAAAGGTAAGAGCAAAGGTCAGTCCGGAGCGCGCAAGGATTTTACCCGAACCGTCGAAGACGATAACTTCGGTCAGGTTGCGGAGATAGGCTTGCGCGGATACCGCTTCGGTAAAGCGGACCGGGTCGGACGACAGCAGTCCGGCTTGGCGATTGAAGTCGTTGCCCATGGCCATGGCGTCGGCACGAAGGACTTGCTTGTGTTCTTCCAAGTACGCTCTTGCGACTTCGAGCGATTCATTAAGGGACGTTCTTATGTGGCTGGAAAACCATGTTTCCACGCCAAAATAGAAGAAGAAGGCAGCGCAGATGGCGACCAGCATGGCGGGGGCTGCCGCCAAAAGCGTGAAGACGCTTACCATTCGAATTTGCAGCTTGGCTCCTGCGAGATTGCGGCGGCGGCGTTTCCATATCTGATAGACGCGGTGCGTGACGACGGTCCCTAACAAGATGAGGAAGCCGAGGTCCAGAAGCGAGAGGATCGTGACCGTTGTCGGATCGTTCCCGAAGAACGGGCTGCGCGTCAAAGCAATGTACGTCGCCAAACCGGACGCGACCGAGGCGATGATCAGGGCTATGACCATTTTGTCGCGCAGGCGGTGGCGCAGCGACCAAACAGCGATGCGCTGGACCATTTCGGCTATGCGGCGCGAGTTTTTAATCATCGGTTTCCCTGTGTCGGTTGCGGCGAGTCCGGCCCGCGTCTAACCCCAAGTCGCGCAACTTTTTGCGGAGCGTGTTGCGATTCAAGCCTAAAAGCTCGGCGGCGCGAAGTTGATTGCCGCCGCATTCAGAAAGAGTAACGCTTAGCAACGGACGTTCCACCTCTTGGAGAATGCGGTCATAGAGGCCTGATGAAGGGAGGCCGTTTTCATGAGCGTCGAAGTAATCGCGCAAATGGCGCTCGACCGTGGCTGAAAGTCCCTTGGCGTTCATGGTGCTTGCTCCAACAGAGGGGCGTAGAACTCATCGATCATGGCACGAGCCTTCTCGGCATCGTCGCACGTATTGACTCTTGCCCTGAATTCGGATGAGCGCGCCAAGCCCTTGGAGTACCATCCTATATGCTTGCGTGAAATGCGCAATCCTGCCTTTATGCCGTAGTGCGTGAGCATCGAATCGACGTGTTCTAGTAATGTTTTGTACTGCACGCCCAATGGCGGGACGGGCATTACTTCTTTGCCGCTTAGGTAGTCCATTGATTGGCGGAGGAACCAGGGGCGGCCGAAGCTTCCGCGACCTATCATGATTCCGTCGGCGCCGGAAAGCTCCAATGCTTTTTCGGCGTCCTGCAGGTCGCAAATGTCGCCGTTAGTAATAAGAGGGATATTGATCGCATCACGGACGTTTCGGATGTAGGCCCAATCGGCGTGGCCCTCGTACATCTGGCAGCGGGTTCGGCCATGGACGGTCACCATTTTTATGCCGCACTCTTCGGCGATTTTCGCGAGACGCGGGGCGTTGCGGTTTTCCAGATTCCAGCCCAACCGCATTTTTAGCGTGACAGGGACTTTGACCGCCTTGACCACCGCTTCGAGAATCTTTGCCGCATGGACTTCATCGCGCATCAGGGCAGAGCCAGCGTGGCCGTTGACGATCTTTTTGACCGGACAGCCGAAGTTCAGGTCGATAATATCGGCCCCTCGGGCTTCGTTAAGGCGCGCTGCCTCAGCCATGACCTCCGGCTCGAACCCTGCGATTTGAACAGACATCAAGCCTTCGTCGGGAGCGCGGGCGGACATTTGAATGGTTTTGCGGCACTCACGGATCATCGCTTGAGACGCGATCATCTCGGAAACCACCAGCCCTGCCCCGAACTTTTTGACCAGCCTTCGGAAAGGAAGGTCGGACACTCCTGCCATTGGGGCAAGGATGACCGGGCAATCGAGCGTCACCGGGCCTATCTGGATAGGCTTTATCTTGGCGGTTCTTTCTAGGGTTCCATGCATGATTTGGCGTATAGCATTTGCCTAAAATATAGGCAATCTATAACCGCCGATCCGTAATCTGCGGAGCCATTTATCCAAAGGTCGCTTTTGCGCCCGTTCCCGAAGGACCATGCAGCTTTTGGAGGCAAGCGTTGAGTTGTTCGCGGTAGTTTTCCTGATCGTTGGGGAAGTGCTCCCCAAAATTCCTTGTTTCGACAAAGCCAAGAGCGACCTGGAGGCATTCCACATTCGCCTTTCTGAATTCCACGCTCACGGATTTCAATTGCGTCGTGTTGTGCAAGGGTACTTCTCCCCCCACATCAAGCCACGCACGGAAGGCATTGTCGAACTTTTTGAAGCGAGGCGTTATTGTGTCCAGCTTAGTTAACGCATCGTCGAGAGCACCTACCTTTTTGAGCAACACGTTATTATCTGGATTCAAATGAGAATTTTCTGCTTGGCAATAGCGCGTGAACAATGAATTGCATAATTTTATACTCTCCATTGAATTCTCTTTGAGAAAAGAGTTCTCCGCGAGAACCGCACGCACACCAATGTCCCCGACCACCTCGAGCGCTCTAGCGTTAGACACAACAAAGGCCGACGCCTTGTTTCCGACTTCCAAAAGCTCTTTCTTGACTATGTACGGGGTCTTGAATTCTTTTTGAAGCGCCGTCAATTCTTTTTGAAGTTCGGTTTGGTAGTTACAGTTATCTTTAAAGTACTCTGTATTCACAACTTCCAACGCCGACCCTAATTGAACAAGGTACTGCGATCTTAGAAGATCATGAATAGCCGTCAGGTCTTCGGCAGCCGCTAAACTATTGTCCATGACAGACGGGAACAATCCGACAATTTTTCGCTGCGTCTTTTCTTCCCATTCCTCCGCTTCTTCGTATACTGAAAAATAGGCCCCGACTTTGCCGACGTATGCTTCCCATGCAGGATCGCCAGGGCGATCTCCGGCAGCCTCTATACCCCTCTCAAGCCTTATCATGGCTTCCCGGGTCCTTTCACCGAGTTCCGCAAGCCTCTGTCCCTCGGTAACGGCCGCGTCAGCAGCTTCCGCATTACTGTAACCTTCAAATTTTCCTACCATGACTCATATCCTTCCGTATTATAGCGTTAACTATAATCTTGGTATTCCCGCGAAAGTGGAACTTTGCTGGCCGATTAAAAGTCGTTTTAAAAGCATTAAAAATTACGATGAACAACAACAGCTCCCAGAGCCGCCGCGCGAAAAGCTCCTGCTCACTCTTGCGCTTTTTTTGACTGGCACTAAGGTGTATGCCTATGTTGGAGAAAGAATTATGGCATCGTGTGTTGCTCTCATCGTAGCGGCCGGTTCGGGATCGCGATTTGGGGGGGCGCTTCCAAAACAGTATTGCACGCTGGCGGGGCAGACTATTTTGCGGCGGAGCGTATTGGCGTTTTTAAATCATCCGCATATTTCGGGGGTACGGGTTGTTATTAATCCTGCCCATCGCGCGATGTACGACGAGGCGGTTGGCGATTTGGGCCTGCCTGAGCCTGTCGCCGGAGGGCCTTCGCGGCAGGAGAGCGTACTTCTCGGACTGGAAGCGCTCGCTGAAGACGGCGCTCCTGATTTGGTGATGATCCATGATGGGGCAAGGCCGCTTGTGGATGCGGCGACGATCACAGCCGTGCGGAAGGCGCTCGATACGGCCAAGGGTGCGATCGCGGCCAAGCGCGTGGTGGATACGCTCAAAAAGGGGAACGGTACGGAAATCGTTACCACCGTCGACCGAAATAACCTTTGGCAGGCCTATACGCCGCAGTCTTTCCACTTTTCCGACATTCTCAAGGCGCATCGCGACGCGGTCGGCACGACTTCGCTGACCGACGATGCTTCTGTTTTCGAAAAGGCTGGCATTCCCGTAACTCTCGTTCCTTCAAATCCGGACAACATGAAGATTACAAATCCTGAAGATCTTGATCGCGCCGCTCGGGCGCTTGGGCAGAACTATGGCGACATTCGCACCGGCACAGGCTTTGACGTGCATCGCCTTGTGCCGGGAGACCAGATTATCCTTTGTGGCGTAACCATTCCGCATACATTCAAGTGTGAGGGCCACTCAGACGCCGATGTAGCGCTCCACGCCCTTGTCGATGCGCTTCTCGGCGCAATGGGCGCGGGAGATATTGGAACATACTTTCCTCCTTCCGATCCGCAATGGAAGGGCATGGATAGCGCGCATTTTGTTCGCCATGCAGTGCGCATGGTTTCGGAGCGCGGGGGCATTATCGCCAACGTCGATCTGACCATTATTTGCGAAGCGCCGCGCATAGGACCGAACCGAGAGGCTATGGTCAAGCGGCTTGCAGAGCTTCTCGAAATCGACCTGGCACGCGTTAACGTGAAGGGCAAGACTTCGGAGAAGCTTGGTTTTACCGGGCGCGGCGAAGGGATTGCGGCTCAGGCGGTGGCGACGGTCAGGTTTCAGGGATAGTTTTTTTCCAACTTGGATCGTAGAAAACCCCGCCTGCCCTTTTGGGAGACGGGGTTTCTTTTTTCGGTCGATTAACGGGGATGTGTGATTATCAAATTGAGCATGCTACATTGTTTTTTGGGTATCCTTGGTTTAGTTCCGGGGGGACGAAGGACGTTAGTGCGGCCAGGATGGCATTTCCTTCGGTGCGGAATTCGGTACATTTGTCTTGCAATCCCGGTACATTTACATACGTATCGATGACCTTCAGCGATGTCGTTACAAGCCTTTCAGCAGACGAGGCGGGAAACTTCGCTTCCGAATTCATAAAGCTGTTGAAAGCTGTTTGAAGCTCCGCCTGCTCTCTCCCGAACTCCTCTGCATTCAGTCCCAGTTTAGCCGGTATATGATAGACATTACCGCAAAGATCTTGCGCCCTTTGCCTTAGCTCCTTGATTGTATTCTGCCCTTCGTTCTTGGGGTCCATTATTGGCTCCGCGGGTGAAATGTGCACTGCAACAAATTTGAGGTTTCCGTATGAAGGCAGCCGCTGAAAATCACAAGCTAAAAGTGTTATAATCTGCTGAGAGGCGTCCTTATGCGTTATTTTTTACACAGCGCAAGCTGCGAGTCCCCACTCATTCTCGCGAAGCCATGATGAGCGAAGAGTTGCTTTTAACTGGGTTTTCGATAGGTTGGACTCGAAATGGACCGATAAATGACTGAAATTACTAATACCTCTCCTATTATCCTTCTTGTCGAACCGCAGCTTGTCGAAAACATAGGCATGACGGCGCGGGCTATGATGAACACGGGGCTTAAAGAGCTTCGGCTTGTCAGCCCCCGAGACCCATGGCCGCTTGGCGATGTCCATCAAAAGAGGATGGAAGCTGCTTCGAGCGGGGCGGATGAGATTCTCAAGAACGCCAGGGTATTCGGGTCGCTTGAGGAGGCTATCGCGGATATCAATTATATTTATGCCACTACGGCGCGGTCGCATGACATGGTTCAGCGGATCATGACGCCCAAGGCAGCGATACCGGATATGATTGAACGTAGCAAAGGCGGTTCGAAGGTTGCTGTGATGTTCGGGCGGGAGCGAACAGGGCTTGTGAACGACATGATCGTCATGGCCAACACGATTATTACGATCCCTTTGAACCCGGAGCATACCTCGCTGAACTTGGCTCAGTCGGTTCTGCTGGTGGGGTATGAGTGGTATCAGGCTCAGGATCAGACACCTGCACAAGTGCTTCACACGGGGGGCAGCGTTCCTGCTACTCGGGAAGAGTATTTGAATTTCTTTAAGCGGCTTGAAGGCGCGCTCGATGAAGCGGGTTTTTTTGTCTCCGAGGAGATGAGGCCTACGATGACGCGGAGCTTGCACAATATGCTTCAGCGCGCAGAAATGACGGAGCAGGAAATTCGGACGTGGCATGGGGTTCTGTCGGCGCTGGTGGGAATCCCTTTGCGGAATAAAAACGGAAAGGAACAGAAATGAGCGATACGCTTCGCAGTTTTGTGCGCGATTGCATGGTTGAGGTTAGAGTTGGGTGCGGGGCTCAGGAGAGGCTTTCACCACAGGCGTTGCTGATCAATGTCATTTGCGAGGGCGAGGCGGATTCGCGTTATGACGATGCCAGCGAGACCTCTCTTGAGCGCGTGATGAATTATAGCCCTGTTCACAAGTTTATCACCGACGAGCTTCCGAACCTTGAGCCGTTTGGGCTGCTGGAGACTGTTGCCGAAGAAATTGCGGATGTCTGTTTGAAGAACCCTCGCGTGGAGAAGGTGACCGTGAAAGTGGAGAAGACATCGATCCACGAGAACGACATGAGCGTGGGCATCGAGTTGACGAGGGCGCGCTAATGCCCGAGTGGGCTCTTATAACCGGCGGTGCGAAGCGAATTGGGCGCGCGATTGCGCTTGAGCTTGCGCGGCATGGCTGGGATATCGTCATTCACTATCGAAGCTCCGAGGAAGAAGCGAAGAAGCTTGCGCACGAAATCCAAGAACTTGGACAGTCTGCCTGCCTCGCGGAAATCGATCTTTCCGATCCGGCTATGGCCGAGAGGCTTATTCCTTCGCTTGCGAAAGAGATCGGGGCGATTACCGTGCTTGTGAACAATGCGGCGCTTTTCGAGCCGGACGAGAGGGACCCCGACGGATCGCGCCACTGGGCGATTAACGCCGATGCGCCCCGGCTGCTCAGCAAAGCGTTTGCGGCGGCGTTGCCTAAAGGGGAACGCGGGGTCATTGTCAATATGCTTGATGCGACTCCCATGCCAGCCAAGTTGTCCGCCTATGCGAAGAGCAAAAAGTTTCTTGCGGATATGACACTCAATATGGCGAAGTCGTTCGCACCGCAAGTCAGAGTCAACGGCGTTGCGCCGATGTACGTGCTTCCCGGCCCTCGCCAAAGCGAAGAGAGTTTCCGTATAATGGCGGGACGGCAGATCGTCTCGCCTGAGCAGGTCGCAATGGCGGTGCGGCGGTTGGTTGAAACTCCCGCTGCCACAGGGGAAATCCTCACCGTGGCAAATCCAGCCGAGGCCTAGTCAGCCTAAACAGACTGCTGAAACATTTTTGAAAAAACGAGCAGCCCCAGATGCGAGGGCTGACAGCGCGGGAGTACTGTTTGACAGACGTTGGGTGATGCTTATGAAAAATGCTTTTAAAGCGGTGAAGTCTATTCTTTCAGGTCGGTGGGGGCCTCCTGTTGCTTTTACCGGGGCGGATGACGACAAGGAACCTCTCGATATTCCCGCCCTGCTTAAAGACCAAATTCGAGGCGTCGGGTTTGAGGATTCCGTGCAGGCCGTTTACAGCATGTCGGATAGATGCTTGATCAAACCCGAGACCGATGCCAAGCACAGCCCTGCCGAGCGGAAACGGGCTTTGCTCTACTCTGCATACCTCGAGACCCGCCTTGACAGAAAAACAACCGAGCAAATTACCGACTACCTGTCCGGTCTTTTTCGGGAAGCGGGAGCCGAGGTGCTTTGCGGATACCACGACGAGTTTACCGAAACGGGGAGAGGCATTCGGATTCAGGTCGATCTTTCCTCCCGAGAACAAGCCGATGCCGCAATGAGGCGGATCACACAAGAGTTCTGGCCGATGCCGGAGCCTTAATCGTTCGATCTCTAATGTCAGATTTTTGCGCCCGCACTTTTGTGTGAAATTCACTTCGCGGGTACTGCGCATTTTTGTGATATTCTTTTCCAAATTTGAAGAAGATTCATTCTCACTATCATTATAGGAGGAGGCCATGAGCTATCGACCCCTCATTGTCGGCGGAACTTTTGCCGAAGACGGCGGTAAACCATCTAAAATTATCAATACACTCGCAAAAGAAACGGGGTGGCCGGCGATGAACGGGGGCAACCTTTCATCCCTCGAAAGCCTTGAGTTCAAGGATTACGATGTTCTCGTTTGGATGCCGAACATCGACAACGCCGAAGAAAAAATCCTTCCCGAAATCAAAAAGGCTAATCCACATATGCTTCTTGTTTCCTCGAAGCGCGCCATTGAAAAAACCTATACGGAGTTTGACATTATCGGGCGGTTGCTTAAGTCGCGTTCGAACCTCGGGATCATGATTGAGAAAAAGGGTGAGAGGTATTCGTTCCGGCTTGTCGATCCGCTTGGAAATATGCACTGCGAAACGCAGGATGTGCCGGAACTCGGTAAGGCGCTTTTCAATCGTGTCAATACGTTGACGTCGCTCAAAAGGATCGGATCGAAGCCCTTTGGAGCGCTTGAAAATGCCCCGCAGCCGTCTGAAGAGTTTGTGACTCTTGTGAGAGAGTATGGCGACTGCTTTTCGCGGTTTATCAATGCGGTTAACCCCGAGCGCTTTTTGGGCAATGCCTCCGCAAGGCCCGAGGATCGCACTGTACGTTGCTGCCATGGGTTTCCGGCAATGCATCCTCCCCGCGGGCAACCTTCCCCTCGTGGAC
>CAZLIG010000073.1:0-9909 GCA_964559415.1 uncultured Rhodospirillaceae bacterium | reverse complement strand
CGACCCTCTGCTCCCAAAGCAGATGCGCTACCAGGCTGCGCTACTCCCCGACTGGTGAGACACATAGTCAAAAAAGCGCGCTTCGGCAATCCCAATCCGAAAGCCTAACCATACAAAAGCCCCCAAAACATCGATGTTTGCAAACTCGTGGCGTCAATTAACCGAGGACGAAAGTATAATTTCAGATTAGTTTCATATATAATCCATAACACTTCAAGGACAGTTTAAATTTGAAAAATGACAGCTTCTGAAGCAGCTCATAGCAGCGCCCGAAAATTTGTATCCCAAAAAGCCAAAAGCACAGCCACTGGCATAACAAAAGCCTTCAAAGCCTCCGGAGCCTTGCTCTGCAAAACCCTCGTCCTCGAAAATGTATTGAAGTTACCGAAGATCGGGCTGTTCACAGTTGAAAAGAAGCTCGGCCTATGCCCGGAGATAGAGGGTGTGGAAATCCGCGGAACCCCAAGCCTCTCCTTCTGCAACGACTTTGTTAATATGTATAAGAAAATGCCCGAAGCCCGGCGTAACGCGCTTGCTGAGGAAGGCATGACAATAAAGGTAGGCGAATTCTTAGCCGACACGAGAACAAACTGGAAAGAATACCTGTTGTTCAGAAAAGGGGAGTCCCGGCACTATCTCAATCAAATACAAGCCAGATCCTACGGCGACGAAAAAGTAATTGTATTCGCGGAAAAGTATGATCCAACGCTCGGCAGCGCGATCTTGGGCGTCCACAAAAAAACACCGGCTAGCGATTTGGTGGACGGCCTGGACGAAGAAACGCTGCATCAAGTATTTCATCTCGAGGGAGTGTACAACGACCCAACGTTTAATGACCTTTATAAAGCCGACATCGAGGCGCTGGGAGGAGTTGATGCGGCATTCCAAAAGGCCCCCTATTATGTGCAAGACATAACGGCCAAGAACGGAAGAAGCGAAGTTTTTGCAAACGCCCGTGAACTAGACACCATAGACAGTTTTCCAAAGTCGAGCGCTTGGGCTAGGGACTACCAAGCATACTTCGATAAAACCGGACACGCGCCTCAAAGCGGCCCAATCGCGGATCACCTGAACAGCTCTGATACGCAAGCGTGGTTTGCCTCAATTCCGCCTGATCATACAACCATCACAGACGTTTTTTACAATAGTTTGCCCGGCCTGAGATTAACGGCACTGGGGGGATGCCTCGCGCTGGCTTGGATGAAGCGGCGGGATGACTTTCTAGGACCGGATCTTGCTTACGTCGTATCAAAAGCTCCGACAGCGAAAGCCTATGTTAAGGGGTTCATAAAAGCGCCCTTCGACACGCTCAAAAAAATAATTTCTGATACGCCACGAACCACCTACTTGGGCATGGCTGGATGCGCCATTTATAGCCACTTACTAAGATCCACGCTCGACTGCACAATACCATCGCCGACCGTAGGATTTGCCATTAGAGGTTTGTTCGCCGTGGCGGCCGCCGTAAGTCTGGCGGCGGTGCTCTCAGAAGGGACTCGCCGCCCCGCAAGGTTCCAAACGAAAACCCCAGTCCCTCAGCCGGAATAAAATTCCCAAAGCTTACTGATGCAGCAGGGCTGCGCCGCGTTTCTTTTCCTCCTGACCGCAAATTCCTTCAATATCCCGGCAAGATGCTTTAATAAAAACGCTTCGCGAAACGCGCGATGAGGAGGTCTTATGTTCGCTCGGATTTTGGTGTCACTGGTCGATTTCAGCCGCAAACACGCAACTGTCGTGGCGTGCGCAGCATTGTTGCTTACATTCGCGCTTGGTGGCTATGTGGCGCAAAATATCTCCATCAGCACCGACATAAACCAACTCCTTTCCGAAAACCTCGACTGGCGCCAACGCGAAAAAGCGCTGGAATCCGCGTTCCCACACAAAGTCGACACGATAGTAACCGTCATTGACGCCGAAGACCCCGTCAAGGCCGAACACGCGGCAACGGCGCTTGCCGAAAAGCTCCAAGCGATGCCCGACAAGTTCACCTTTGTTTCGCGTCCCGATGCCTTGCCCGTTTTCCGCCAAAGCGGCCTTCTCTACCTCTCGCCTGACGAACTCGCCAATGCCTTGGACCAAATGGCGCAAGCCCAGCCGATGCTCGGAGCCATCGCCGCCGATCCCTCGTTACGCGGCTTCCTTTCCACCATCGGCATGATGATGCAGGGCGTGAATGCAGGTGCAGTCGACCCGGCGCAGATCGAGCGCCCCCTGAAGGAAATCGCTTCCACCATCCGCGCAACAGTCGAAGGCAAAGACCGCACGCTGAATTTCCGCAACATGATGCCTGAAAGAAACGACCCCTTCGCATCGCGTGAACTCCGCAAATACATAATTGCCAAGCCCGTGCTCGACTATTCGGCCCTCCAGCCGGGAGAAGCGGCGACAGCAGCCCTCCGCCAAGCCGCATCCGATCTCGGCCTTTCGCCCGACAAGGGCATCCGTGTGCGTCTCACCGGCTCCGTACCCCTTAACGATCAGGAGTTTGCAAGCGTGTCCGAAGGCGCGGGCCTTTCTACGTCGCTCAGCGCAATCCTCGTCTTCGCGCTGCTGTTTATGGCCATGCGCACATGGCGCATCATTCTCCCAATAGCCCTCACGCTTGCCGCCGGGCTGGTCGCCTCCACCGCTTTCGCGACGTTCGCCGTTGGCTCCCTCAATCTGATCTCTGTCGCCTTCGCGGTGATGTTCATCGGCATGGCGGTAGACTTCGGAATCCAGCTAGGCGTTCGCTACCGCGACGAACATACGCGCGAACCCGACCACGCCCGAGCCTTGCGCAACACCGCCCGCGTCATCGCCGCGCCTTTGGCGATGGCGGCTGGAGCGTCGGCGTTGGGATTCCTTTCGTTCACGCCCACCGATTACCGGGGTATTTCCGAACTCGGCCTCATCGCAGGCGCAGGCATGGTCATCGCCCTGATTTTGAATGTCACGCTCCTTCCGGCGCTGATGACGTTGACAAAGCCTCCCGCCGAAAATGAGAGCATCGGCTTCACAAGCCTCGCGCCTTTGAATGACTTCCTCGTGCGGCACCGCAAACCTTTCCTCGCGGTATTCGGAGTCATGACGGTTTTAGGGCTTCTGGGCGCGTCTTCCGTTCGCTTCGACTTCGACCCTCTAAACCTCAAAAACCCGAACACCGAATCCGTCTCGACAATGTTCGAGGCGATGCAAGACCCCGACTCCGATGCCTATGCTGCCCAAGTCCTCGTATCCTCAGAGGCGGAGGCGCAACGCATGGCGTCTGAACTCGAAAAGCTTCCCGAAGTCGATCATGCGATGACGTTGAAAAGCTTTGTTCCCGAACAGCAGGACCAAAAACTCGCAATGATCGCCGACACCGCCGCGATCCTGAAGCCTACGTTCGACCTCGCTGCGAAGCCCGCCCCCAGCGCGGAAGAGAATATCGCTGCCGCGCAAAAAACGTCCGAGCTTCTCCGCGACGCAACCGCCAAGCTCCCGGCGGCCAAGGACTTGGCCGATGCGTTGGACCAACTCGCAAAGGCCTCCCCCGAAACGCTCGACCGTGCGCAAAACAGCCTTGTCCTCCCCATGCAGGCGAAATTTGCCGAAATCAAAACGCTGCTAGAAGCCAAGCCCGTCGCGCTCCAGGACCTCCCCGCCGAGCTGAGCCGCGACTGGATAGCCCCCGATGGAAAATGGCTTGTCGAAGCGTTGCCCAAGCGCGGCCCCGACAATAACCCGCGCGCCCCGGAGTTGCTCAATCGCTTCATCGACGCAGTGCAGAAGGTGGCTCCCCAAGCTGGGGGAACGCCCGTGTCGATCCGCGAATCCGGGCGCACGATTGTTTCCGCATTCATCCGCGCAGGCATCTACGGGTTCGCCTCCATCGCGTTGCATTCTTTCGTCGTGCTTCGCAAGCCGCGCGATATTCTGCTGATGCTTTCGCCTCTAATTCTTGCCGGAATCCTAACGCTCGCAACGATGGCGGTGATTAATCTGCCGTTAAACTATGCCAATATAATCGCGCTTCCGTTGCTTCTAAGCTGCGGCGTATCCTACGGAGTCTACTTTGCTTTCTTTGCCCGAGCGGGCCGTTACGATTTCCTCCAGTCGAGCATGGCAAGGGCGGTGCTGTTCAGTGCCGCCACCACGGGTTTGGCCTTTATCTCCTTAAGCTTTTCTTCACACACAGGCACTCGCGGGATGGGCGAAATTTTAACTATTTCGCTGTTATATTCGCTCCTATGCACGTTCATAGTGCTTCCCGTGTTGTACAGTTTTCGGAAAAAAGATACGGTGCTCTGATTCGTCTTGGTTCGTGTTTTTCTCCTTCATCCACTAGTATTGAGATACGTCATGCATATCCGTCGCTTTGTTCTAACAGTTGTGTTTTTGGCGGTGCCGTCGATGCTCACGGCCTGCGCCGATATTCCCAAATCACCCGAAGCTCAAGCTGAACTCCTTGAGGTCAACGATCCGCTTGAGCCTGTCAACCGCGTCGTCTTCGACGTGAACGATTTCCTCGACCGCTTGCTTGTGAAGCCGCTGACCGAACTCTATCGGTTCGCCACGCCTGACTATGTGCGTGAGCGCGTCGCGAACATTCTCGCAAACATGGGCGAACCCGTCATCTTCGCGAACAACATGATGCAGGGCGAGCTGACAAGCGCAGGCGTCACCGCCCAACGCTTCCTGGTCAATACGACAGTCGGCGTCGCGGGCGTGTTCGAAGTCGCCGAAGATTTCGACCTCCAAAAGCAGCACGGCGATTTCGGCCAGACTCTCCACACATGGGGCATCGCAAGCGGACCTTACGTGGTTCTCCCGCTCTTTGGCCCATCCACCTTCCGCGAAGCAATCGGCCTCGCCGTCGATATGGTCATGTCGCCGTGGCAGTGGGTCGCAGCCGCCGGTGGCCGCGAGACAAAGAACGCGGTCGTCTACGGCACCTTCGTCGCCGACGGCCTGACCCGCCGCGAACAAAACCTCGAAGCCTACGATGCCCTCCGTACCGGCGCGCTAGACTTCTACGCCGAAATGCGCAGCGTCTACCGCCAGTACCGCAACAAACAACTAGGCATCCAACCCCCAGATACGTCCAAACTCTTCGACTTCCCGGACGAATAACCCCGGACCAAAAAAAAGAACCCGCCCCCAAAGGACGGGTTCTTTTGTTTTCAACCATCGTCATCCCGGCGAAAGCCGGGATCCAGCGCCGCGCGTCTGCGCGGCACAAGACTCCCTTTCCTCGGCCCGAAAACCCACAACCCGCAGCTCATAAATCGCCCTTTTTCACAAGCTATAACTCATAAAAACCCAAAATGTATGAGCTATAGCTTCTATCCCCGCGACTTCTCACAAGCCCCAACTTATGTCGTTCAGGCTCGTAAAACCGCCCCAGTCGCCTTGCTCACCGAAGCCGAAATCTTCGCCGAAACCGCCTCGATCTCCGCATCCGTCAGGCTCTTGTCGGTGGGTTGCAACGTGACGCTCAGCGCGACCGACTTCTTGTCCGCCGCCACCTTGTCGCCCTCATAAACGTCGAACACATTTACCTCGCGAATCAAAGCCTTATCCGCCGCCTTCACCGCCTGAACGAGCTTCGCCGCCGTAACTTTTCTGTCCACAACGAACGCAAAATCCCGGCTCACCGGCTGCAAAGTCTCAAGCTTCAAAAGCGGCCTCGCGGTGCAGCTCGACCGAGGCGCCGGAACACTCCCTATATATACCTCGCACCCAACCGCCGACCCCACAACCCCAAGTTGATCTCTAAGCGCCGGATGAATTTCGCCAAAATAAGCAAGAACCGTCGCCCCCAATCTCAACGACCCCGAGCGTCCCGGATGATACCAAACGGGAGCATCCGCCGCGACTTGCAAGCTTCCAACCGGCGCACCCATTGCAGCTAATGCAGAAATCGCATCGGCCTTTGCATCAAAAGCATCGACATCCCGCGCCGCCTCAGCCCAATGTCGCGGAGTCTTTCCGGCTCTCAAAGCGCCCGCCACAATAGATTCTCCCTCCGGCGTCGCATCGGCAAAAACCGGCCCGACTTCGAAAAGCGCGACATCAGGATACCCCCTGTCGGCATTGCGCTTGGCCGCCGAAAGCAGGTTCGGCAAAATCGAAGGCCGCATCTGATCCAAATCGCTGCTGATCGGATTCACCAACTTCAGCGCCGCACTCCCGCCGCCAAAAGCCTCCGCCTGAGCATGAGGCAAAAACGACCAAGTGATAGTCTCCATCAACCCCTTTTCCGCCAGCGCGCGCCGCGCCAAATGCAACCGCAAATCCTGCTGATCGATCGCAGCCTGCGTCACCACGGTTTCGCGGGGCAGGGATGTGACGGGCAAATGTTCATACCCTTTAATGCGCACCACCTCTTCAACAAGATCGGCAGCACCTTCTACATCTGGCCTCCAACTCGGAGGAACCACAGCCAAAGCCTTCCCATTTTTTTCAACGCCGAACCCGAGCTTGCGGAGAATTTCCATCTGCTCGTTCTCCGAAACATCGATCCCCGTGTGCTTCAAGCACTTCTTGGGATCAAGCTCGATAATATCCCTGCAAGGCTGAACGCTCCCCGCAACCTCAACCTCGCTCACAACGGTTTCCTTCGTTACGCAAAGCTCAAGCACGAGTCGTGTGGCAATCTCCATGCCGGGCAGGGTGGACATCGGATCAACCCCGCGCTCAAACCGGTACCGCGCATCCGAGGAAATCTGCAACGCGCGCCCGGTCAAAGCCGTCCGCACCGGATCGAAATAAGCAGACTCGATAAACACGTCGGTGGTGCTCTCATCGCAAGAACTGCTCACGCCGCCGACAACCCCCGCCAAGCTCAGAACCGAAATGTCGTTCTGTCCCTTCGCCGAGTCCTCAATAACGGTCATGCCTTTTTGAAGCTCGTATTTCTCATTGTTCAACGCATTAAGCATCTCCCCGCCGCGCGCCGCGCGAACAACGAGATCGCCCTTGATCTTCGCCGCGTCAAACACGTGCAATGGCCGCGCATAATCAATGGTCAGATAATTGGTGATATCGACAAGTGCTGAAATCGGCCTCAATCCCACAGCCAGCAACTTGCGTTGCAGCCACTCCGGGCTAGGCCCATTCTTGATATTCCGAACCAGCCGTCCCGCAAACAACGGGCAAGCCTTATCTCCTTCCGGAAACTGAAGCTTCACCTTAATCTTGCTCTTCTCCGTCCCCTTAACAGGCGTTGCATTAAGCGGCTTCAGCTTACCCAATCCCGCAGCCGCAAGATCGCGCGCAATGCCATAAACCCCGGCGCAATCCGGCCTGTTCGGCGTCAGATTGATCTCGATCACCGGATCGTTATACCCGGCATAAGCGGCAAAACATCCCCCGACCGGCGCATCCGCTCCAAGCTCGATAATTCCCTCATGGTCGTCGCCAATGCCCAACTCGTCGACAGCGCACATCATCCCCTGAGATTCCACCCCGCGAATGGCCCCTTTTTTCAAAGCCTGACCGCTTTCAGGAATCACATCCCCCGGCCGCGCCAAAACCACCTTAATTCCTGCCCGCGCATTCGGCGCGCCGCAAACAACCTGCAAGGTCTCTTTCCCCGTAGACACTTTGCAAACATGCAAGCGGTCGGCATTAGGATGCTTATCGGCCTCGAGAATTTCCGCGATGATAAACGGCGCAAGCTTCTTGCCCGGATCATCCACGCCTTCGACCTCAAGACCGATAGCGGTAAGCTTTTCGCAAATTTCTTCGCAGCTTGCGGAGGTGTCGAGATGCTGTTTAAGCCAAGAAAGAGTGAATTTCATGATCGGTCCTTATGAGGAAGCTTTTGTAATCAACAAAACGGAAACGATGCCAAAGGCAAGACCTAGGAGCTTTGTCCAATTCATCGTTTCGCCAAGAAAAAGATAGGACACGACGGAAAGCGCCACCATGCCGCCCACGACCCAGAACAGCATCGAATTTGTCAGCGAACCATAACGGAGCCCCATGATATAGCAGGCATCGATCAGCGCAGCCGATCCCCCGCATAAAAGAGCGCACTTCAGCACGCTCGGAGTCATTCCCTGTCCGATGTCGACTTTAAATCCGTATTTGGCAACGACGCAGCAAAAGGCTTGGACGGAAAGAACAACGAGCGTCATCACAAAAGCAAAAGCGAAGGGATTTGCCTGCGCTGGGCCGAGCTTCATTCCGACGTTGTAGCCGACGCTGCCAACGACAACCAAGCTCATGAATAAAAGCCACGTGAGAAACATAGCGTTTTTCCTGCTTATCCCTTAAGCGCCGGATTAGGAATATCGAGCGGCATAAACCCGTAGTGCCTAAGCCACCTGAGATCGGCCTCAAAGAACGTGCGTAAATCTGGAATGCCATACTTAAGCATCGCGAGCCGTTCAATACCCATGCCGAACGCAAACCCCTGATACTTGTCGGGATCGACTCCGCAGTTCTTGAGCACGTTCGGATGAACCATCCCGCACCCGAGAATTTCAAGCCAGTCCCCGTAATTCCCCAGCTTCAACTCGCCGCCCTTGCGCAAGCACCCGATATCCACTTCCGCCGACGGCTCAGTGAACGGAAAGTAAGAGGGCCTGAACCGCACCGGCAAATCGTCAATCCCAAAGAAGGCGCGGAGAAAATCCATCACGCAGCCCTTCAAATGCCCCATATGCGTCGCTTCATCGATCACCAAGCCCTCAACCTGATGGAACATGGGCGTGTGCGTCTGGTCATAGTCGCAACGATAGGTGCGCCCCGGCGCAATAATGCGGATAGGCGGCTTCTGCTTAAGCATAGTGCGGATCTGCACCGGCGAAGTTTGCGTCCGCAAAACAGTCTTGTACTCGCCTTCCGACGGCAAAAAGAACGTCGCCTGCATATCCCGCGCCGGATGCGACGAAGGAATATTGAGCGCCTCGAAGTTATAATACTCGCTCTCAATGTTCGGACCCTTCGCGACCGAGAACCCCATGCTCGCGAAAATCGAAACGATCTCATCGATAGTCTGCGAAGTCGGATGAATGCGCCCCTCGCTCACCGGCCTCGGCGAAAGAGAAACATCGACACTCTCCTTGGCGAGCCTTTCCTGCAGTGCCGCCGCCCCCAAAACCTTCTGCCGCGCATCGATAGCCGCCGAAATCTCGTCCTTGAGCACATTGAGCGCCGCGCCGCGTGCCTTGCGCTGATCCGGGGGCAGGGCACCCAGCGTCTTCATAAGATCGGTAATGCGCCCCTTTTTCCCAAGCGCAGAAACGCGAATATCCTCAAGCGCCGCACTGGAAGAAGCCTCCTCAACTGCCTTGAGCAGAGAGGCCTTAAGGATGCCGATATCGTCGGCATTGGAGAGAGGCAAAGCAGGTTCGGTCATAGAAATACCCTATCAAGCAGCATCAAATTCCCTCCCCTCGCGATGAGGGCTAGGGAGGGGGGAGTTCCGCGAAAGTCTTATGATTTAATGATATATACCGCCAACTACCCCCGGCAAAACAAAAAAGCGCCGCTGGAAGCTTTTCCAACGGCGCTTTTGATCTCGATAAAGTCGCTTTTACTTGGGAGCTTTCAAAGCGGCCTGCGCCTTTTCAACAAGGCTTTTAAACGCCTCCGGTTCCTCGGCGGCGAGATTGGAGAGGGACTTGCGGTCCAGCTCGATCCCGGCCAGCTTCAAACCGTTGATGAAGCGCGCATAGGTCAGTCCATGCTCGCGGACTCCGGCGTTGATACGCTGGATCCATAAAGCGCGGAACTCGCCCTTCTTTGCGCGGCGGTCGCGATAGGCATAACGCAAAGCCTTCTCGACCTTTTCGATGGCAATGCGGAAATTGGTGCTGGCGCGACCGCGAAAGGTCTTGCCGAGTTGAACCATTTCCTTGTGACGAGAATGGGTCGTCACACCCCGTTTAACACGAGCCATAGTGAGTCCCTCTCTTAGCTGTTAGGTAAAAAGAA
>CAZLIG010000072.1:9136-10226 GCA_964559415.1 uncultured Rhodospirillaceae bacterium | reverse complement strand
CAAGAACACTCTGCTACCTTCCACCCATGCCGAAACCCACCTCCCTCTACGCCTGCCAGTCCTGCGGAGCCACCTACCCCAAATGGGCCGGAAAGTGCGAAGCCTGCAACGGCTGGAACTGCCTTGTTGAAGAAGCTGCGGCCAGCGGCCCGCCCAAAGGCCTGAACGACGGCAAAGGGCGCAAATCCAGCCGCATCGAATTCGTCCCCCTCAAAAGCGATAGCAACCATCAAATCCCCCGCCGCCTCTCCGGCATCGGCGAGTTCGACCGCGTGGTAGGAGGCGGCTTGGTTTCCGGCTCCGCCACCTTGGTGGGCGGCGACCCCGGCATCGGCAAATCCACAATCCTGCTCCAAGCGGTCTGCAAACTCGCCACCCGCTACAAAGTGGCCTACATCTCGGGCGAAGAAGCCGTAGATCAGGTCCGCCTGCGCGCCTCGCGCCTCGGCTTGGCCGATGTCCCATGCGCCTTGGCCAGCGAAACCTCAGTCCGTGATATCGTAACCGCAATCGACAAGGACCCGCCCGACATACTCGTGATCGACTCCATCCAAACGATGTACGTCGATACGCTCGACAGCGCCCCCGGCACCGTCGCTCAAGTTCGCACCTCGACCCAAGAACTGATCCGCGTCGCCAAAAAGCGCGATATTTCGCTCATCATCGTAGGCCATGTCACAAAAGATGGCGCCATCGCAGGCCCGCGCGTCCTCGAACACATGGTCGATACCGTCCTCTACCTTGAAGGCGACCGTGGCCACCAATTCCGCGTCCTCCGTGGCGTAAAAAACCGCTTCGGCGCAACGGACGAAATCGGCGTCTTCGAAATGACCGAAAAAGGCCTGATGGAAGTCCCCAACCCCTCCGCCCTTTTCTTGGCCGACCGCCGGGACGATATGTCAGGCGCAGCAGTGTTTGCAGGCATGGAAGGCACCCGCCCCGTGCTTGTTGAGATTCAAGCCCTAGTGGCACCCTCCGCCTTTGGCACCCCCAGACGCGCCGTCATCGGCTGGGATACCGGACGCCTCGCCATGATCTTGGCAGTCCTCGAAGCCCGTTGCGGAGTGGTTTTCGGCAACAACGATGTCTA
>CAZLIG010000072.1:4928-9126 GCA_964559415.1 uncultured Rhodospirillaceae bacterium | reverse complement strand
TTCGGCGCAGGGGCGGAAGCGGCGCGTAACCTCCGTCGCCGGAGGCTTTCGCATAACAGAACCCGCCGCCGACTTGGCCGTCGCGGCTGCCCTCGTCTCGTCCTTGACCGGAGAACCCATCCCCCCCTCCTGCGTCACCTTCGGCGAAATCGGCCTTTCCGGCGAAATCCGTCGTGTGAGCCAACCGGACATCCGCCTCAAGGAAGCCGTAAAGCTGGGCTTTACCCAAGTCATCATGCCGGAAGGCGATAAATCCCGAAAAACGGGAGCCTCTCCGATGTTGAGAACAACCGAGATTCGCCAACTAAGCGAACTTCTGCCGCTATTTGAAGGCGTTAGCCAAGTAAAGCGCGCCTAAAGGTTGCCGGGCCGCTTGAAAGCAAGGCTAAAAAGGCCAAATGAAAGCGTTAAATTTTTAATTTTTTATGCTAGGAGATAGGCCCGTTACCCTATGATCGCGCGGCTTTTCGGAAGAAAGGCGATCCCCTCCAAAGCAGGGGTGCTTTGTTTTTCCCAACAAGCCAAAAGGCGAACCTGTTAAGGACAGAGATCGACAATGGAAGCTGGAAGCACCCTTAATACGCTCGACTACATTTTTCTCGTGACCATCCTCTTGTCCGGGGTCCTCGCAGCCATGCGCGGCTTTGTCCGGGAGTTGGTAACCCTTGTCGCCTGGGTAGGCGCGTGGTTCGCCGGAACGCTTTATTACAAGCCGATGCGTCCGATTGCCGATCAATTTGTCAAAGCCCCGTTATTTGCGGAATGGGCAGCCCGCGGGCTTATGTTCCTGCTCTCGCTGATCGTTTTGCTGATCGCAGGGCACTTCGTCTGCAAACTGATCAAAGGTCAGGTTCTAACGACCATAGATCGCTCGATGGGCTTCCTTTTCGGACTTGCCAGAGGCGCACTCATCATCAGCATCATCTATCTGGGTGCCGTATTGATCCTGTGGCCGGATATCGACGCGGACCCCGACGAACAGGCAAAGAACAAGGATCGCTACGAACCTCCGGCTCTCTTGGTCAAGGCCAAGACCCGCCCTGTTATGGCTTTCGGAGCCAACCTTCTGATGCCCTTCGTCCCCAAAGACATGGTCGGAGAAGAGCTGCGCCGTGCCGAAGCAACCCGGAAAAAAGATTTCCTTTTAACGCCGAGCAAAGAAGACAGCGCCGATGAAGACGAAGACAAAGGCCCTGTCGATGTAGACAAGCTTTTCAAGCAGGAAAACGAATAATGACCTTTTCAACGAATCCGTTCGACGACGACAAGCTTAAAGAAGAGTGCGGTGTCTTTGGCATTATGGGCAAAGACTCCGCCTCGGCAATGACGGCGCTTGGCCTCCACGCGCTCCAACATCGCGGGCAGGAAGCGGCAGGCATCGTGGCCTTCGACGGCGTGCACTTCAATGCGCATCATGCGATGGGCCACGTCGGCAAGAACTTCAATACCGATGCAATCATCGCAAAGCTGTCCGGCAACGCCGCCATCGGCCACACCCGCTACGCAACAACGGGCGAAGGCTCGCTGCGCAACGTCCAGCCTCTGTTCGCGGATTTCGCCTTCGGCGGCTTCGCGGTCGCGCACAACGGCAACCTGACCAACGCACACACCCTCCGAAAAGAACTGGTAAAACGCGGCTGCCTGTTCCATTCGACAACGGACACCGAAGTCATTATCCACTTGATGGCAATTTCAAAGATGGAGCGTCCCGAAGACCGCCTCGTCGACGCCCTCAAGCAAGTCGAAGGTGCGTATTCGCTCGTCTGCCTCGGAAAGAATATGCTCATCGGCGTCCGGGACCCCAACGGCGTCCGCCCGCTGGCACTCGGCAAGCTCGATAACGCGCACGTCATCGCCAGCGAAACCTGCGCCCTCGACATCATCGGAGCCGACTTCATCCGCGACATAGAGCCGGGTGAAATGGTGGTCATCGACGACAAGGGCGTGCACTCTTATCACCCGTTCCGCCCCGTGCCCCCCAAGTTCTGCATCTTCGAGTACATCTACTTCGCGCGCCCCGACTCCATGATCGAGGGACGCTCTGTGTACGAGATGCGCAAAAACATCGGCGCCGAGCTTGCACGCGAAGCGCCTGTCGATGCGGACGTTGTCGTTCCGGTCCCCGACTCCGGCGTCCCCGCCGCCATCGGCTACGCGAACGAAAGCAAAATCCCCTTCGAACTGGGACTCATCCGCAACCACTACGTAGGCCGCACGTTCATCCAGCCGACCGACCGCATCCGCCACTTGGGCGTGAAGCTGAAGCACAACGCCAACAAGCGTTTCATCGAAGGCAAGCGCGTGATCCTGATCGACGACTCCATCGTTCGCGGCACGACCTCGACCAAGATCGTCGAGATGGTCCGCAGTGCCGGAGCCAAAGAAGTGCATATGCGCATTTCAAGCCCGCCCACCGCGCACGGCTGCTTCTACGGCATCGACACCCCCGAATCCGAGAAGCTTTTGGCCCACAATTACACCGTCGAGCAAATGCGCCGCTTCATCGGCGTGGACAGCCTCGCATTTATCTCTTTGGATGGCCTCTACCGTGCCATGGGCGAAGTAAAACGCAACGCCGGCGCCGCCCAGTTCTGTGACGCCTGCTTCAGCGGCGAATACCCAATCCGCCTAACCGACCACGAATCCCAAGACCCCCAAGAAGAAATGTCCCTTCTGGCGCAAGGCGAGTAGGCAACCGCACATATTTAGACAAGCAGTGCTCGCCCACCGCAAGACGCCCTACTGCTGATCGCTTCCCTGCTCGGCCTTAATAGGCCCCGCTGCATTCAAAATATCCTGCTTTAGCTTCTCAAGCATATCATCGTACTGCTTCCGGTCGCACTGTTCAAAAGGCAGGTTCTTGACCTTGGCCCATTGCGCGCAAATCTGATCCACCAATTCGGTATTCTTCTCGGGCTTCGCCTCCGGTTGCACCAGGATAAGCAGAACAAACCCTGCTATCAAAGCAACAAGCATCAGCCGCTTTTTATTTTGATCGGTCATTTAAGATTCCTCGTGCTGGTCAGCCCGTGTAGAAGCTAGCAGATTATGCATAGTATATTGGCGAGTTCGAGCAGGAAGAGAAATACAAAATAGCACGCGTGGAAATAAGGGCTTCAACAGCGCAGCAGTCAATGCTGCTCCGATTAACCATAGAAGCCCGTTGCCCCCTCCCTCGAATTGACAAAAATTGAAACACCAGAAGCTCACGGAGCGGGACCGAAAAGAAGCGGACCGCCGACGCTGCATGAGAAGAGCTAGCAGGGATTTCGGACTTTTCTGGTAAAACCTAAAAAACACCCATAGTCCCCCTGCCCTTGCGGGCTTGATGACGAAAAAGAAAAACGTCCGGGAAACGTTTTTCCGGCATCAAGGCCGAAGGCTGGGTTAGGGGCGGGGTCGGCGCTCGTAATTTAAAAGGTCCTCCGACCGATTAAGGACCGAACGCCTCACGTATCGATATTCGTCACATTCAACGCATTGTCCTGAATAAACTCTCTGCGCGGCTCGACGATATCCCCCATGAGCGTTGAGAAAACTTGCTCCGCGACCTCTCCCTGATTGACCTTCACCTGCAACAGCGTGCGATTAGCCGGATCGAGCGTCGTTTCCCAAAGCTGCTCGGGATTCATCTCGCCCAAGCCTTTGTAGCGCTGCATGGTAAGCCCTTGCTTGCCGTGCTCCCAAATGGCGTCAATCAACGAAACGGGCCCCGGACAAGAAACGGTCTTGTCCTTGATGGTAAGCGCAGCGGGCTTCTGAAACCACGCCTGCAAATCCTCGGTCATCTGATCGAGCCTTCTCGCCTCCGCCGACCTCAGCGTATCTGCATCAAGCGTGTAGCTATGCGTCACGCCGAACCTTTCGCGCTTCAGAACCATGCCGCCCTTGGGCAACGCTTCGCCTTTCCAGCCATGTTCTTTCTGCGGCAAAAGCGCATCGAGCCGCTTGGCAATATAGGTGGCTGCCTGCGCTGCGTGTTCCGGATCGGTCAAGAGCGAAGCCGACAAGGCCCCTGCAATCGCCGCCTGCTCGACAAGCGCCTGATGCCCGACCTTGTGCGCGAGCGATTTGATGGCCGACTTCATCACGCGAGCACGCTCGGCCAGCTTCCGCAAATCCTCGCCCTGCAAAACGGTGCCGCCGTGAAGCTTCGCGCTCACATCCTCAACGCCCGTCTCGGTGAGATAGGCCTCCA
>CAZLIG010000072.1:0-4897 GCA_964559415.1 uncultured Rhodospirillaceae bacterium | reverse complement strand
CCTTTGTATTGCCGCGTTTGATGCGGAACAATGGCGGCTGAGCAATATAGATATAGCCGCGGTCAATGAGCTGAGGCATCTGACGATAGAAGAAGGTCAGCAACAGCGTGCGGATATGGCTTCCGTCTACGTCGGCATCCGTCATGATGATGATCTTGTGGTACCGCGCCTTGTCGGCATCGAATTCTTCGGTCCCAATGCCCGCCCCGATGGCCGTAATCAATGTACCCACCGACTCCGACGAAAGCATCTTGTCAAACCGCGCGCGCTCGACGTTTAAAATCTTGCCGCGCAACGGCAGAATGGCTTGGAACTGGCGCGACCTGCCCTGTTTTGCCGAACCGCCTGCCGAGTCGCCCTCGACGATAAAGATTTCTGACTGCGCCGGATCGCGATTTTGGCAGTCCGCCAATTTACCCGGAAGCGAGTTCGGATCGAGCGCCCCCTTGCGCCTCGTTAGCTCGCGCGCCTTTCGCGCCGCCTCGCGTGCCAAGGCCGCCTCGGCAACCTTGCCCACGACCTTCTTGGCGTCGCCGGGATGCTCCTCGAACCAAACCCCAAGCATCTCCGAAACAATAGCCTCGACAACAGGCTTAACTTCGCTTGAAACGAGCTTTTCCTTGGTTTGCGACGAAAACTTCGGATCAGGCGCCTTGACGGAAAGCACGCAGGTCAACCCTTCGCGCATATCCTCGCCCGAAAGCGAAATCTTATCCTTCTTCACCAATCCCGTATTCTCCGCATACTGATTAACGGTGCGCGTCAACGCCGCGCGATAGCCCGCAAGGTGGGTGCCGCCGTCCTTCTGCGGAATGTTGTTCGTGAAGCACAGCATATTTTCGTGATAGCTGTCATTCCACTGCATCGCGCACTCGACGGTAATCCCGTCCTGCTCTTTCTTCGTAAACACGACCGGATGAACCGCAACCTTTGACTGGTCGAGCCAAGCGATGAACGCCTTAAGCCCGCCCTCATAATGAAGATTGATCGTCTTCGGCTCCGCCCCGCGCGCATCGGTCAAATTGAGATTGACCCCCGAATTAAGGAAAGCCAACTCCCTCAACCGGTGCTCGATAGTCGCAAAGTCGAAAATGGTTTTCGTAAACGTCTGCGTCGACGGCAAGAACGTCACCTCTGTCCCCGTCTGCTCTGAGTTCCCGGCCTGCTTAAGCGGCGCCTCGGCCACGCCGTCGCGAAACCGCATGGTGTACTCGCCGCCCTGTCGGCAAATGCGCAGCTCGAGCCATTCCGAAAGCGCGTTAACAACTGACACGCCGACGCCATGCAGCCCGCCCGAAACCTTGTAGGAGTTCTGGTTAAACTTCCCGCCCGCATGAAGCTGCGTCATCACGACCTCGGCCGCCGAAACCCCCTCTTCGGCGTGAATATCGGTCGGAATCCCGCGCCCATTGTCGCGCACGGTACAAGAGCCGTCCGCGTTAAGGATAACGTCAATCCGCGTGCAGTACCCCGCCAAAGACTCGTCGATAGCGTTATCGACGACTTCCGCACGGCATCGAGGCCGCGCAAAACGGTGATAGAGTCGGCCCCGTATTCCTGTTCGGTCTTGGTTTCTGCGATATTTTCTTCGGGAACTTTCGCGTTAACTTCACTCATACTTCAATCCGTTTCCTTTCCGGGAAGAAGCCCGGAAAATTTGTGTAAGCCCATGCCGGAGCTAATAAAAAAGGCTCCCCAAAGGCCTCATAGGCATACTAACCAATCCCCCTCGAAAACACCAATTCTTTCTGCACAGAAAAGACCTTTCTTCCCGTTGATTCGAAAGCGTTTTTGAGAATTTTTGTTGACGAAAAAGACCAGCCTCCGCAGCCCCCGTTCAAATGCGGGAATCACCCGTTCCAGCACCCGCAAAAGGGGCGTACGGGAACCGAAAGTATAGCCCCCCTAACGCTGCACAGACGACCCGCCAAAAATAAAGTTGCTGACTCCTCACATTCTGGTTTTCTATATCTTCCAGATGGATCGAGGCCGCTATTGGGAAACAGGCTTAGTTTTCCGCGCCCCGAGCCCCAAAAATAGAAATACTTTCGCTATTTGCAGATATAGTCACATTCATATAGTCACAGTTCATTGAAAACAGTTATGTCTCCCGAAAAATCCGCGTCAGAAGTTAACCTAGAAAAGTATTGGTTTAATCAAAAGCAATCCAGCAATACCCACCTCTATGCGCAAGTGTTTGCCGCCCTCCCGGCTGACTTGAGCAGTCTTGGCAGGCATTCGCTCTTCGCTCTCCTCCGAACCACAGCTCGAGTTAAAAACAATTATCGCGGCAAGCGCCCCTCTGTGGTGGATAAGCTTTGGGATAAGCGAGAAAACGAGTGGCTCATGGGAGCACACCGGCACCTCCCAAGATTTAGCAGCGGCGACCTTGTCGAACTTCCGCTTCATATGCTCGGATGCGAGACCATTCCGTCCCTTGAATTCATGGAGGACTATTACAAAGCGGTCGCTGACAAAACCGACCCAAAAAATCTTCCGCAGGATCCCAAAACAAGCATTTTAAACGACATCGAAAAATCGAGCGCTTTTCTCTACGGCACAGGCTTGCTGATTTCGGCCTCGCGGGCCGAAAACGCTCTACCCCTGCCGCAGCCGCCATTCCAGCTTCTTGACAAAATTTACAACTCCATCGGCTTATGGATCGACGAAACCAACACCCCGGCCAACGCCTCCGACTTCAGGAAACTCGACAAGGACAAGCGCCCCTCGGTGCTTCTCGACCTGCTTACCGGCGCCTCACTGCTTGAGCACAAGCCCTCCGAAAGACTAGTACATGGCCTTTACGAGCAAACAGGAAACGGACTCTCCCAGTACTCGCTAAGCGGGCTGCAAGAAATCATTGTTGCCGCAGACAAGCTTTGGTGGCCTCAACCGCCATTCCTCAATGCCTATTTCAGTGCTGTCACAGCCAACCTTGACTCGGCGCCTCTCTCGGATTTGTCCGGCATCATTTACTGCCTCGGAAAACTCAACAAAAACCCCGATAAAATCCGCCTGCCCAGCAAACTGCTGAACAAATTCTTCTCCATTGACGACGAGAAGCTCGAAGCCTTCAGCGCCCAACAACTGAGCGACACGCTTCAGGGATTTTTCCTTCTCCGCATAAGACCGCCGAACGATTTCATGGATCGCTTTTTCACAGTCGCTGCGTCAAAGATGAATACGTTTGACGCAAAGGACCTCTCCTACATGGTTCATGCGGCCGCAAAGTTGAGCGTCGTTCCTTCCGAAGCTTTCTTCACAAGCTTACACGGCTACGTGCAAGACAATGCAAAGACCCTCGACCAGGAAACCCTTTCAAATCTCCTGTGGGCGCAAGGAGTTTTCTCCTCAATCTCTCCGTTGCCGGAAACCGCAGTGAATACGGCCTCCCTTTTGATCGAAGAGGCAAAGACCAGGCCTCTGAAAGCGTACCAATATCATAGATGCGCGCACGCCTGCATGCGCTTTGCTCCGGAAGAGGCCGGATATTTCCCTCTGATGCCGAAAGAAGACAGCAAGGAAACAACCTCCGGCATGGAACGGCGCTTTTTTAGGCATCTACTCAATGCCAAGCTCAAGCCGAAGGAAGGCCTTAAAAAAATCGACCGGCTTGAGACGAAAACGGATTTTGCCTTCAGCGTTGAAGGTAAACGCATCTTGGTGGAACTGGACGGCCCCTTCCACTACGTCCGCAACCACCCGAGCAACACAACCGCCTACAATGGGTCGACCCGCCTGATGACGGCACTGATCTGCGACGCCGAGGCCCAGCGCCTAAACAACGAACCGCCCACGGTCCTCATTCGCATGGGTCAAATGGAAGCGGCAAAACTGGCAACGCACGAGCTGAAAAACCTGATATCGCAGGCAAGCAAACTCGATCCCGGCCCTCACGAATTGGTACTGCGTCATGGCGAGATCGACTTTATCCCAATCCCCTGCGAGGATAAACCGAGTGAAAAGCGCCAATGGACTGCAGGCCCTATTCGAGGGCGTCCCACAAAAACATCGTCTGCGTGGGTTTCGACGCCGTAAAAGGAATAAAATTGGCAGAATGCGGCAATAACCTTAATTTTGCCCCTTTTGGTTGCCAATTATTCAACATAACACCCCGGAAATACGCTATAAGAGAGCAATGACAGTATCCGTAGCCAACGTTCCAGCCCTGCGCGGAGAAGGCAATCTCGCGGTATACCTTCGCGAGATACGCAAATTTCCCGTTTTGGAGGCCGGCGAAGAGTTCATGCTCGCCAAGTCATGGAAGGAGCATGGGGACCTCGAAGCCGCGCATAAGCTGGTCACGAGCCATCTGCGCCTCGTCGCGAAAATCGCGATGGGCTATCGCGGCTACGGTCTTCCGTTGGCCGACCTGATCGCTGAAGGCAACATCGGCATGATGCAAGCCGTCAAGCGCTTCGACCCCGACCGAGGCTTTCGCCTGTCGACCTACGCGATGTGGTGGATCAGAGCGGCAATTCAGGAATACATTTTGCATTCGTGGTCCCTCGTAAAAATAGGCACCACTGCCGCCCAGAAGAAACTCTTCTTTAATCTGCGCCGCCTGAAAGGCGAGATGAAAGCCATCGACGACGGCGACCTTTCCCGCGAACAGGTCAAGGAAATCGCCGACCGTCTCGAAGTTCCCGAGGAAGACGTGATCAACATGAACCGCCGCATGATCGGCGGAGACCAGTCGCTGAACGCGCAAGTCAGCAAGGACGGCGAAGGCGGCGACGAATGGCAGGATTGGCTTGTCGATTCGTCCGAAAGCGCCGACGTGCAAATGAGCGCCGCGCAGGAACTGGGTAACCGCCAGCGCCTCCTCGCACAGGCGATGGATGGGCTGAATGCGCGCGAACGAGACATTATCGTCGCCCGCCGCCTCAGCGAAAAC
>CAZLIG010000071.1:0-10453 GCA_964559415.1 uncultured Rhodospirillaceae bacterium | reverse complement strand
GTCGTTGTGCTTGTCGGGGGCTTGGGGACTCGGTTGGGGAACCTTACTGCCAATATGCCTAAGCCGATGATACCCGTCGGAGGACGGCCTTTTCTCGATTTCATTCTTGATGAGATTGGGCGGCAAGGGTTTTCGGAAATTCTGCTTCTTACCGGGTATAAAAGCGAAGCGATTGTCGAGCGGTACGATGGGACAAGCCGACGCGGGGCACGCGTTAGCTGCGTGCGAGAGACCTCGCCACTCGGCACCGGCGGAGCGCTAAAGAATGCCGAAGTATTTCTGGACGATTCATTCTTAATGATGAATGGGGATACTTTCTTCGACATAAATTTGCGTGCGTTGGTGAAAGAGGCAAAGGCTGTTAACGGGGTGGGGACGCTTGCTCTAAGGACGGTGGAAGGCGACCGATACGGGACCGTGGATTGGGATGGGGATCGCATTCTTTCATTCGCTGAGCGCGGGAAGAGTCCGCTGATCAACGGCGGGATTTATGTACTTAAGAAGGAAGTCCTCGGCTTTATTTCAAAGCTTCCGGCATCCATTGAGGCCGACGTGTTTCCGGTGCTTGCCGCGAAAGGGCTTCTTCATGGAAGGAAGTTCGAAAACTTTTTCATCGATATCGGAATTCCTCAGGCTCTTCAGGAGGCCCAGACTTCCGTTCCGGCTCAGGTCACGAGGCCGTCTGTTTTCTTTGCAGAGGACTGGCTTGTTGAAAACGGGACGTTTCGGTGGAAGACGGGGGCTGTCGAGGCTATTCGCGAGCTGAATGATAATGGGTGGTTGGTGTTTTTGGTGTCAAAAGACGAAAATCCTGCGCGCAACATCTGGATGGATGAGACGCTTGCCGGTGAAGGCGCTCATGTAGATGGGAAGTTGATCGATGGCGGTATCGAAGGGGCCATCAAGCAATGGAATGTTGCTGAAAAGAGCGCTTTTGTCGCGGGGATGTCAAGAACAGGTCTCTCTGCGGTCCGTCGGCGATATGATGATAGCCTTCTGGGGGTTGTGCGTAGTCTCTTAAAAGAAGGCCGATAGCGTAAAGTTTGGCGCGCGCGCCGTTTGTATTCTGCTCTACAAATTCCGTTTTTTAGTGAGGCGTTAGATGAAGCTTCCTCGGCAACTTATAGATCTTACCCATCGCTTTTCGTCCAACCGCGTCGCGCTGTGTAACTCAGGCAAAGTTACGTCTTTAAAAGGGTGCGGGCGGTTTAAGGTTGAAGGGGAAGAGTCGGTTATTCGTTATCGGCTTGAGCATATTGGCTATCCCAAGGGGAAGGAATACTATTTCGCTATCAAGGTTCATTTTCAATCGTCGGATGCGGTTGTTACCAGTTTCTCTGTGGTTAATGGAGATACGACCGATGGGCAGCTATGGCATGTTCGTCCTGAGGATGCGACCGGAACATATTGTTTGGCCGGGATGCTGATGAATTCCAATGACACGCTTGTGGTCTATGCCAATTTCGTGGGGACAGGCGATATCACATTTAGAGTTGAGTATCTGGCTGTTGCTACGCTGGACGATGAGCCTCTGAATCTGGTTTTTGTTATAGATCCTTGGGTCGAGCGGCACAGCCCGAGTTGGAAATCCGATTATATCTGGTGGTTTGGCGATATAGTAAATCACCTGGCGTCTACAGGTCGGAAAATACATTCTCATTATGTAGTTGGGGATGGTGTTGCGCCGCTGTTCGAAAAATACCGTCGATCCGACGACGCAACTATGTCTGTCATTCATTCCGACGATCTGTTGAATCTTTACGGAACGCATCGACGGGGGGTTATCGATCAGCGCAAACGCCTGCGTCCGTGGTCGCCCAAGGCTCGCAAGCGTTTTGTTGAGATGTTGAGAACAGCTATTGGTCCCTCGCCAGATATTATCTTTTCCATCAGCGATATGCAGATTTTGAAGGATGCGGCGCCTAAGGCTCTTCACCTATACCGCGATGCGATATATTGCCGGGCTCCATTTCCTGATGAGATGACGTTTTTCGACACACACGGCCTTTATCACAACGCCGCGATGGCGGAACGTTGTGGCGACGCTTCCGCCAGTAATCTTTCAGATGCATTTGTCGAACGATTTTTTGAGCGACCTGCGGAGATTATGGAATTTCTTGCGAAGCACGGGATTTCCGAGGGCAAGTTTTTACTTTTGCCTTTGCAGGATTCCAATCATTACAACTTTTATGACGAGAGTCCTTTCTCCGATCAGGTCGAACTCGTTATTTCCGCGTCGAGGCGCTTTAAAGACCATACGATTGTAGTTACGCAGCACCCGGACAAGCGGGAAATCTCGGCCGAGGTGTTCGAGGAGCTTCGAGGGTTTTGTCCAAATATTCTGTACCTTTCCGGACTCGAATGTTTCGATAATGTCAGCGTAAGGTTGTTGCCGTTCTGTTCCGGGGTTATTGCGGTATCAACCGGGGTTATCTTCCAGGCCTTGTTGCAGGGAGTTCCGTTTTATCCGATGGGTTCTCATGCACTGGCCGGTCTTGTCGCGCATCATCAGGATAAGGAGACCTTGCGGCGGATAGCTTGGCAACTGTTGACGCGCGTCTTTTATAGTTATCGTTATCTTCATGACGGACGATGGATGTTGAGCCGGTTGTGCAGCATTTCACTCTTCAAGAGCGGTGCGATCAAAGCCGAGATGCTTGCGGTCGATTTTCCTGCAAACATTTTTGCGAATCTCGAGGAAAATCGGCGTCCAGTTCGGGCTTTTCATCATTTTGAACGGACACCTCTGTCGGTCGTTGTGGCCAACGATACTTCATACGGCCATGCGGGTTCCCGTGCTGTCATGGAAAGCCTTTTTAGGGAAGTTGGCAATGCCGGACATCGGATCATTGCTCGTGTTGGAGTTGGGGAAGACGGCGTTGGCTCCGAGGTTTTTTCCGGCGCGGATCTTGTCCTTGTCAATGGAGAGGGAACCCTTCATCATGACACATCCGATGCTCGCCGCCTTTGTCGTGTTATCGAAATGGCGGCTGATTTAGGCAAAAGGATTTGGATCGTCAATGCGACACTTCAGGATTTGTCTTCCGGTCTGAGCGCTGTTGTGTCTCGCGCCGAGAGGATTATCGTTCGTGAGTCGTTTAGCTTAATCCAAGCGATGCAGCTAAAACCGGAATCGGAAGTCCGCGTGGACTCCTGCGTGGGCGCGGTCAGTAGCATCTCGCTCTGCCGGAAGCGGAAAGGCATAGCGGTCGGGGTTGTTCATCCTTGCAGTCCAACGCCTGTTGACCTGTCAAAAACCGGACTCCAGAGAATTGCGCTTGAATTTCCTTTCGATGGAGCCAATTTCGCCGATAAAATTGCCGAAATCGGGAAGCTTGAATGTTATGTTACCGGTCAGTATCATGCCATTTATGCTGCCGCGATTGGAGGAACTCCGATTGTTCCCATTGCATCGAACAGCCATAAGATTGAAAGCCTTATTTCATGGTCTGAGGCTAATATTCCGATGTATGATTCCTTTCTGCCGCTGAAAACTCAAATAGAGAGAGCTTGCGATGAACGGTGGCGTATCGAGAAGCTTCGTGATTTCATTTTATCGAGAGCGACCTTTCGTGCTGCGGACTTCGTTTGGGGCTGACAAGGCGTAGCTCTTGTCTGGGTTTTCGAGGTTGAGCTATGACGTTCGATTCTCTGGCGTGTAATAATGAGCTTAACGTACTTGAGAACCGTACTTTACAATTTTGCGCGGCGGCGTCAGGCTCGGGAGCCTACGGAAGAGCGCGTGGCAAAGTTTAATGGCAGACGCGAGAAGATTTCGGTGAAACCCACGACTGTCGACGAACTTGTTAAAGACTGTAAACGGGTCGATCTGGTTAAAATCGATGTCGAGGGGTTTGAGTCGGTTGTGCTTAAAGGGGCGACGCAGACGCTTATGATGCAGGATGTCTGTTTCCTCATCGAGTACGAACCCGAAGTTGTGGGAGCTGTGCTCGGCGATGGCGCGTGCATGGAGTTGGTGAATATGTTCCGTGCCGCAGGTCATCAGGGGTACGGTATTAGGCATGACGGCAGGCTTGTTTGCATTGACTATTCAGGCTTCCCGGCTGCCGGGTGGTCGGATATTCTGTTTGTGCATCCCGAAGGGCGCTGGATGCCTTCGATTTCGAGGCTCGCGGATCGCGTGTAAACGAGGAAATGACGCCTCGCGCCTGTTTATTTGCGTTGACAACTTTTTCGTGCCGCAGCAAAATCCTTGCCGCCTATGCTTTGTTTCGGGTTTCCAGACGCAGCTCTTATTGGAATTCCCTGGCTGGCCAAGCGGATATCTGCCGGTCTTCAAGTTAAACTTCTATGGAGTCGAGTATGTTGGGTTTCGGCGACTATTGCAGTCGGATTGCACAGTGCTTTGATGCGCTTAAGGATCATGCCGCCGATTGCGAGAGAGCCGCGTCCATTCTTGTCGATGCCCTAAAAAACGGTAACAAGGTTATTTTTTGCGGAAACGGCGGGTCGGCGGCGGACAGCCAGCATTTGGCTGCCGAGCTTATGGGGAGGTTTTTGTTTGACCGGAATCCCTTGCCTGCGCTCGCTTTGACAGTCGATACCTCCTCTCTTACAGCCATTGGTAATGACTATGGCTATGGGTGCGTGTTTTCGAGGCAGCTCAAGGGGATCGGGAAGGCTGGTGACGTTCTTGTCGGGATTTCGACTAGCGGTAATAGCCAGAACGTGGTCGATGCTATTCGCGTGGCGCAGGAGATGGATATCGCCACGATCGGCTTGACCGGCGCAAAAGGCGGGCGCATGGCTGATGTTTGCGATGTTTGCTTGCGTGTTCCTTCGGACGCAACAAACCATATTCAAGAAATGCATATTGCTGTCGGGCACTGGCTTTGCGGTGTCGTCGAGGAGCGTAT
This sequence comes from uncultured Rhodospirillaceae bacterium, assembly GCA_964559415.1. Taxonomy (GTDB): domain Bacteria; phylum Pseudomonadota; class Alphaproteobacteria; order UBA9219; family UBA9219; genus CAIXLI01. The sequence goes on along the minus strand of CAZLIG010000071.1, from coordinate 5,576 downwards.
GTGCAAGCCTGAGTCCGAAGAAAATGTCACCGGCGCAGTTCGCGCTGCGTAATTTTCTGCCTCCAAATCCTGCCTCTATTTTCTTCCCCTCCAGTCTATAGTCATGATCACAGTCTCAAAAACTCCGGTCCGCATAAGCTTTTTTGGGGGCGGAACCGATTATCCCGCATATCTTGAGAGTAACAAGGGGGCGGTGCTTGGGTGCACCATTAACAAATACATTTACACCGTTGCGCTTCCGATGGCGGGCTTTGCGGAGAACAGGTTTCGCGTGACGTATCGCAATGTCGAGCATGTCGATACGATTGATGAGATTTCGCACCCTGTTGTACGCGCGGGCCTTAAGGAGATGGGGTACGACCATCCGCTGAACGTTGCGATCATTTCGGATATGCCGGGCGGGACCGGGCTTGGAAGCTCTTCGGCGTTTACTGTTGGATTTGTCAATCTCATTCAGCATTTAAAGGGCTCTCCGTTGTCGAGGTATGACCTTGCGCAACGCGCCATTCATATAGAGCATGATATTTTGCATGAGAACGTTGGGGTTCAAGATCAGGTCCATGCGGCATTTGGGGGGTTGTCCCACTACATCTTCCACAAACGCGAGATTTTGATACGGCCCATCAACATTAAAACCGATTGTAGAAGATATCTAAACGACTCGTTGATGCTGGTTCATACAGGAACGGAGCGCCATGCATCGGAAGCGGTTTCCGAGCAGATCGAGAATACGAAGGCCAAGAAGATTACGACCGAGCTTTCGCATCTCGTTAAGCTTGCGGAACAGGGGGTGGCGGTTTTTGAGCAAGAGTCGCCTGATGCGATGCTTGCGGATCTTGGGCAAATGCTTAACGAGGCTTGGTTGACCAAGCGAAAGCTTTCGTCTTCGATCAGCAACAACAGAATCGATGAGATTTATCAGCGCGGCATGGAAATTGGAGCCGTTGGCGGCAAGCTGTGCGGGGCGGGCCAAGGAGGGTTCTTTCTTTTCCTTGTGCCTCCTGAAAAGCAAAAGCAGATGGCTGAGGTTTTCGGTTCGAAGAGAATCGTCAAAGTCGAGATCGAAGATTGCGGATCGGTCGTTACCGGAAGAAGAGGATTAAACGAGGAATGAGCACCAAGAAGAAAGCATTTATTACCGGCGTTACGGGAATGGTCGGCTCCCATCTGCTCGATTATTTGCTTGAGCATACCGATTGGGACGTTGTCGGTATGTGCAGGTGGCGCAGCCCACTCGACAACATTAGGCAGCATGTCGATCGGATCAATCGGAAGGACCGCGTTGAGCTTGTTTATGCCGATTTGAGGGACACAATGTCCATCGAGGCGGCTGTCGAGAAGGTTAGGCCTGATTATGTGTTTCATTTGGCGGCGCAAAGCTATCCACGGACCAGCTTTGACTCACCGCTTGATACGCTTGATACCAATATTCAGGGGACGGAGAGGGTTCTCGGGGCTTTGCGAAAGTATTCCAAAGATGCCGTAATTCACGTGTGCGCGTCGTCGGAGGTGTTCGGGCGGGTGCCTAAGGAAAAGCTTCCGATCAACGAAGAGTGTACGTTCCATCCGGCTTCGCCTTATGCGATTTCGAAGGTCGGGACCGATCTTGTCGGGCGGTACTATGCCGAAGCTTATGGCATGACTGTGATGACGACCCGTATGTTTACGCACACGGGACCGCGCAGGGGAGACGTGTTTTCGGAGTCGACGTTTGCCAAGCAAATCGCCATGATCGAGCAGAACAAGATTCCGCCCGTGGTTAAAGTCGGCAATTTGGATTCGCTTAGGACGTGGGCCGATGTGCGCGATGCCGTCAGGGCTTACTTTTTGTTGGTGACCGTTAATCCGACGCCCGGGGCATATTATAACATCGGCGGGCAGTTCTCGTGCTCGGTGCGCGATATGCTTGATGCGCTCATCAAGATGTCGACGTGCAAAAATATTTCGGTCGAGATCGATCCCGAGAGATTGCGCCCCATCGATGCCGATCTGCAGGTGCCGGATACGACCAAGTTCACCAAGCATACCGGCTGGAAGCCTGAGATTCCGTTTGAGAAGACAATGCAGGACTTACTTGATTACTGGCGCAAGAGGGTGCGCGAGGAATCAAGCTTTTTGACCCGCTAAGAAGAGAAAAAAATATGGAAAAGAATGCGAAGATTGTTATTACCGGCGCGAGCGGATTGGTTGGCGGCGCGCTGAAGCATGTGTTGGAAGAGGATGGATATTCGAACGTCGTCGGCATGAGTTCGAAGATGTGCGACTTGTGCGATTGGAAGGCGACGAAGGCTTTCTTTGAGGACGCTAAGCCGGATTATGTGTTCCATATGGCTGCCCGTGTTTATGGGATCATGGGCAATATGAAGAACAAGGGGCAGTCTTTTTTTGAAAACGTGCTCATTAATACACACGCGGTCGAGGGTGCTCGTTTGGGCGGCGCAAAGAAGATTGTGGCGATGGGGTCGGGATGCGTTTATCCGTATCCCTCTCCCGGCAATCCTCTAAAGGAGGATATGATTTGGCTTGGAACTCCGCATCACTCGGAAGACTCTTATGCGCATTCGAAGCGCGCCATGTTGGCCCAGCTTTTGGCCTACAAGGAAAATTACGATCTTCCGTTTGCGTTTGTGATCAGCGCCAATCTTTTTGGGCCGGGAGATAAGTTCGATCCTGAGTTCGGTCATGTGACGCCGGCGCTTGTGCGCAAGTTCTATGAGGCACAAAGGGACGGTAAGGAAGTGACGGTTTGGGGGAATGGGAGCGCCAAGCGCGACTTTATGTTCTCGATGGACGCGGCTCGCGCGCTTGTTGCCATTATGGATCACCTTGAAGGGCCGGTTAATCTCGGGAGCGGAAATGTTCACGCGATCCGCGAGATTATCAATACGCTTACGGACGAGGCTGGACTTCAGGGCCGAGTTGTTTGGGACGAGACGAAGCCGAACGGGCAGGAGTATCGTTCTTACGATTTGAGCGCACTTCAATCGACAGGATTCAAGCCTCGGGTGAGTCTGGATGAGGGGGTTCGGTTGACATACCGTTGGTATAAAGAGAACGCGGAGACGGCAAGAAAATAAACCTACATACGGTTTTCCTTAACGAGGTGATTTGTGAAGAAGCTCGCGATTGTCAGTTCCTATAACGAGATGTGCGGCAATGCGTCTTATACGCACGTGCTGAAAAATGCGTTTTCGGAGCATGTCGAGGTCGAAGTCATTCCGCTTGACTTGTTTTTGCTTCAGAAGCGGGGGCGGATTTATCAGCAACATGGCGATAAGCATATCAAGGATATTGTGAAGCGGTTTGAGGACTTCGATTACGTCAACATTCAGTTTGAGGCGGGACTTTTCGGCCGTGGGCACGAGATCGTCCTCAGGCGCATTAAGATGCTTATTAATGCCGCAAAAAATCTCGTTTTGACGATGCATCGCGTCGATCCGCCGGAGATGGGCGATCTGGAGCTTATCGGGGAGATCCTTAAACGTAAAATGTGGCCTCGGGACGCATGGGCGGTGCATGAGCGTGCCCGGCATTCCAAGTTGTATCGTGCGGTTATCGACTGCTGCAAGGAGCGGTCGAAGTCGGCCAACACGTGGATATTCGTTCACACGCGGCGTGAAAAGCGGTTGGTGAAGGATATTATCGGGTTTGAGAACGTCATGAATTTCCCCATTACGTTTTTGCAGGAGAACGAGCGTAGGGATGTCCTTCAGATGAATGACCCGACGGCGTTTCGCAGGAAGCATCATGTGCCGGAGGGCGCGAAGGTGATTGGCGCCTTTGGGTTTGTGACGAAGTATAAGGGATACGAGACGTTGCTTAATGCGCTTCAGTATCTTCCTGAACGGTACCATCTTTACATCTTTGGCGGGCAACATCCACAGTCGATTTCTGCAAACGTCGAACTGCATCCATATCTGCAAACACTTATCAAGCGTATGGGCGGCGTGGAGGAGAGGGTTCATTTTGTTGGCAGCTTGAACGATCCGGACTTTATTGAGGCCCTGCATTTCAGCGATGCGACTGTGCTTCCTTATCTTGAGGTTGGGCAAAGCATGTCGGGCGTTATCTCACTAGCGATTGAGGCGGACGCCAATTTGTTCTGCACGAATAACTTCTCGTTTAATGAGGTGAGGAAGGACATGGGGGACGTGTTCCATACCTTCGATATTGGAAACTACATGGAATTGGCGGAGAAGATCCAGTTTGCCAAGCGCGATTTTTCGGAGCAGCGGAACAAGGCATTTAAGGAATTTAATATTAAGAAGAATGTTCTTAAGCATCTTGAGGCATTCGGGCATTTCAAGAGCTAGCTGCAAAAATATTTTCTCGCGGGATGATAATAATTCGTTTCCAATTACGTGTTTGGGAAGAGGAATTCGTCAACGCGCGCAAAATGGGATTTCCAGGTTGGGATTTGGAAGGCTTTGATGCGCGCGAGCTGAGTCATGCGGGCTTTGCTGGCCGAGGATGCGTAGTCCGTGATTGCGTTTAGCCATCCGCAGCCGTCCAATGGATCGATGTAATCGGGTGTGTCTCCGGCGATTTCTTTGAACACTGGGAGGTGGCTTGCCAAAACCGGGGTTCCGGCGGCAAGGGCTTCCACCAAAGGCATTCCGTAGCCTTCCTCAAAGCTTGGGAAAAGGAGGGCTTGTGCATGACGCAGATATGTGGCGAGGTCGGCGTCGGAGCAGTTGGAGAGTTCAGTGACAATGCCGCGCAATTGCTGGCAGCGGTCCAGAACGTTGGCAATTTGTTCGCAATCCCATCCGCGTTGGCCGATAACGATCAGGTCGGGGGCTTGTTGGCCCATAAGTTCGACCATGCGCCGCCACACGTTGAGGATTAGGAGATGGTTCTTCCTTGGCTCTATGGTGCCAAGCATGACGAAAAAAGGCTTCTCTTTTGGGCGGTAGGGAAGCGGCGCAGGCAAGGGGGCAGGGGCTATGGGGGCAACGGCACAGGGAGGAATGGAGACGTTCGTTTGGAGGGCATAGCGTTGGAGGACGGCTTGCGTCCATGCTGAGTTTAAGATCAGGCCATTGCTTTGCGTCATTTCGTCCATGCGGACTTTGTGGAGTTCCGGCTCCCCCTTCTTGCTGTACTCCGGGTGAGTGATGGGGATGAGGTCGTGCAGGAAATAATATGGCTTAAGGCCACGGCGCTTTGCGTTTGCCGTGTATCCTGGTCGTTCAAGTCCCATATGGCCGACGTTGAGAAGGATATCGGGTTCGAATGGGGCGCGGTCTGAAATTAGGGCTGAGGCAAGAATGCGGGAGAGGGACAGGCGGTTTTGCGATGATAACAGGTTGTCGAACAAGGCGTTCGATGCGGTTTTGGTGAAGGAAATCCATTTGTTCCCGAGAAGGATAAACGCGCGCGCTTTATCGTAGAAGTGGTCGATGTACGCCAAGTTCACACGATCAACTCCTGTAGGAAGGCGGCCTTTGAGCGTGCGATAGAGAGGTCTCGTCACATCGATGAGCATTTCGAGTTGGTCAGTCTTAATTGTGGCAAAATTGGTTCCGTACCATAGCCGCTTGATGAGAGTTGCGCAAACTGTGGATAGACTTTTG
>CAZLIG010000070.1:5253-10481 GCA_964559415.1 uncultured Rhodospirillaceae bacterium | reverse complement strand
GGGTCCCTTCCTCTCCCCCACTTCGTGGCGGAGAGGCATTTTAGTATTGCCGCGCGGACGCGCGGGGGGGAGGGGCGGCTTTTGATGGGAGGACGAGGGGAGTTCTACCAATCGCGCTTCAAAAAACAAATGGGATCCCCGCCTTCGCGGGGATGACGGGGGTGGGGGCTGGGGGGTGGAGCGATTTACTGGGGTCGGCATGGGGGACTAGCGGCTTTCCAGTTTTGCGCGGGAGCGGTAGCTGTACCAGCTTACGGGGATGGCGAGGACGTAGAGGAGGCCGGCGCCGGAGTAGGTCAGCCAGGTTTTGGTGATGAGGCCCGCCACGAGGGCGACGACGCTGGCGAAAAGCGGGGCTACCCAGAGACGTTCGATCCGCCAGCCCTTGAGCGCGAACGTGGGGAGGCGGCTGACCATCAGGCCGCCTACCAAAAGCATCCAGACGGCGTAGGCGGCGGGAATTATCTGGGCGGTCGAGCCAAATTCAAGAAAGAAGGCCATAGGCAGAAGTCCCAGGCACGCTCCTGCGGGAGCGGGGACGCCCGTGAAATAGCGCTTGGCCCATGCAGGGATATCGTGGTCGTCGAGCATCGTGTTGAAGCGGGCGAGGCGCAGGGCGCAGCAGGCGGCAAAGACAAGGACTGCGATCCAGCCGAGGCTTCCCGCGTCTTTGAGCATCCATTCATACATGATGAAGCCGGGGGCAACGCCGAAGGCGATGGCGTCGGACAGGCTGTCGAGTTCGGCTCCGAATTTGCTCGACATACTGAGCATTCTCGCGACGCGGCCATCCAGAACGTCGAAGACGGATGCTGTCAGAATCGCGATGATCGCGTATTCCCACTGGCCTTGGAGGGCGAAGCGGATGCCTGTCAATCCCGAGCACAGCGCGAAGAGGGTTAGCGTGTTGGGCAGAAGACGCGTGAGAGGGAGATCTTTCGCGTTGTTATTCCGCAATGTCGATTGGTTTAAGGTCATGGGCGCACTTCTCCGTGGCGAGGTGACTCTTCTGAACAAAAATCGGATAGCACGGTTTCCCCACCGATCATAGTTTGTCCGACGGAAACCAAGGGACGGGCTTCAGGGGGGAGGTAGACGTCCGTTCTGCTGCCGAAGCGGATGAGGCCGTAACGTTCGCCAGCGCGAACTTTTTGTTCGACTTCGGCGTCGCAAACGATGCGGCGGGCGATTAAACCCGCGATTTGGACAACGCCCAAGCTCTGGCCTTCGAAAGGGTGGCCGCTTGCGAGCTTGATCGCCAGAGCCATGCGTTCGTTGTCGACGCTTGCCTTGTCGAGAGAGGCATTAAAAAACTTTCCGGGCCGGTAGCGGCGGAGCACGATTTCGCCGTCGGCGGGAATGCGATTGATGTGGACGTTAAAAACGTTCAGGAAAATGCTGATGCGCGTGCGCGCGGTGTTTCCCAGTCCCAGTTCCGCTTCCGGGATGACGTTCTGCACTGCGACGACAATTCCATCCGCCGGGCTGACGACAAGGCCTTTGCGGGTTGGCGTTATTCTTTCCGGGTTTCGGAAGAAATAAAAACACCATGCCGTGAGCGCGAGGCATACGAAGAAAACGAAGCCACCGACAAACGAGAAGAAAAACGTCACGCCTGCGGCTATTGCCATAAACGGCCACCCTGCCCGATGAAAATAGAGAAGGGGGTTTGTGATTGTCATCGATTTTTCCTTCGCGGTTGATTTTGCTATTTCTTGACATCGGTAAAGAATTGATGGTGTATGATATTCTGCACTCAAAGCCAACCGCAACCACGTTTTTTCCTATGCCAGAAGACGCATCCAGCGTTATCCGAGCAGAATCAGCGGAGTTCTTTCCGAATTTCGATGAGATGCTGAGAAAGCTTAGCGGGGAGCTTGTTTGTTCGCCGTTCAAGAAGCTCGAAAGCTTTCGTTTCAGCTTCGACGGCCTTAATTTCGAGGCTCATCGGGTCGATCGGGACAAGAAAGCCGGTTTTCTCATTAACGCGACTGTCGGCTTTATGCCGTTTACCATCGAATCGGATGAGCGCAGGGAGGCGATTAAGACGATCATCCTCGCAACAAGACGGCTGCCCAATGTGCGTTTTGGCGTTGATATTTCAAGCAGGATCATGGCCGGGGGGATTTTTGATATCTCCAACCTTGCTCAACCGGATTTTATTTTTTTCCCTTTGATGCTATTTATGCAGGAGGCTTGGCCATTTATTAAGCTTATTGGCAAATACTTGTCCGCTACGCCGCAGGTCGGCGCAAAGGCAGCCAGTTAGCCTCTTCTTAGGAAATTTGAGCTAGCCTGCACCATTTCATTGAGCTTAGAAAAGGATATCATCTTGAATTTATCGTCCGTTTGCGTTTATTGCGGGTCTTCGGATCTCGTTGCGCAACCGTTTAAAGATTCCGCTCGTATCGTCGGCACTGAAATTGCCAAACGCGGCCTGAGGATTGTTTATGGCGGTGGCCATGTCGGGCTTATGGGCATTGTTGCCGATGCGGCTCTTGCCGAAGGCGGCTCCGTGATTGGCATCATTCCCGAACACATCAGGGGGAACGAAGTCGAGCATAGGGGGCTCACCGAGCTTCACATCGTGCCGGACATGCATACGCGCAAGCGCATGATGGCCGACCGGTCCGACGCCTTTATCATTTTGCCGGGCGGGTTTGGCACGCTCGACGAGACGTTCGAAATCATTACGTGGAAGAAACTCAGGCTTCATGACGATCCGATCATTATCCTGAATCAGGATGGGTACTGGAACGACATGATTTCGCTGATTAGAAAAACCATTGCCGAAAAGTTTTCTCAGCCGGCGGATGCCGACTTGTTCGATGTTGTCGGCAATGTCAAAGAGCTATTTGCAGCTTTGGACAGACAGATGTCTTCGCCGCAGAAGGTTTTGACCGGGCGCATGTAATCCCTTTACTCGTTGCAAGTTTTACGGGGCTTTTTGCGGCTTCGCGTTACTTAACGACTCGTTAAAGTGCGAAGCTTTTGAAGCCTAAATAAACCTATGCGGGAAATTCTTTGCTTCCAATCCCGGTAATTAAGCACCTGTTAACGCCAGTATGATTTGATAGGACGGTCGAAATCCGTTTCGGCCTCCTGTGTCGCGTCGATGCACGGAGTATTGTGTGTGTGGAGGCGCTCTTGAAAACCTCGTTTGCAAAAACCATTTTTGCCGCTTCTTTTTTCATGGGCTTGGCAGGATTTTCTGCCGGGAGTTTCGCCGCCGAACTCGACAACAGGGTTCCGTGCGCCACGCGCGCGCCTCTTGAAAGGGGCGAGGTTCAGTGTCCTGTCGTTGTGTGGAGCGATCCGGAAGACGCCGAATATATCGCTGCCAAAGCCAATTCCGGCGCCGCCCAAAACCCGATCGACGTGCCTGTCTCCAGGGATATGAATGCATGCTGGTATGTCGATAATATTTCACCGACAGGTCACTCGTTATCTTTTTTCGTGCCGTTCAGGTCGCCCGAGGAGTGGAGTTCTTTCATCGCGAGCGTTCGTAGCGGGGGAGAAATCTCTTCCCTTGCATTGCTGGTGGGATGCGCGCGACAGACGTTGGCTCCCGTCATGCCGAGTGATGTATGTTCAAATCCTTCGGCGGAGGGTCGGTCGGTCGATGACGAAAATCCGGCCACGTTTGGCCTTCCTTACAAGCGCGTTCAGTCGCCGTCGATTACTTATCCTAGCCCCATGCTTGAAAAGGTATTTAAGTGCGATGGGAAGAATTTGCAGACGGTCAAGGTTTATTGGTCTGCGGATCGTGCTTCGGGCGAACAGCCGAGACCCAGTTCAGGCTGGAATTGGCCGTATGACGGGTCCGGTTGGGTCCAGCATGTTGTGGAATACTCTCCCGGCGGGTGTGGGCCTGCCAATGGCGTGGCTACAGCAGATGCGCCGGACGAAGACGATCTTTGCAAAGGCGCTGGCGTTGTCGGCAAAGGGCTGAAGCGCGGCGTGCCTTGGACTTGGTCTTGCCAGGCTACAGGAACGGACATGAAGACCGAGAGCGTGCAGTGCTCGGCACCGCTTCAGCCTACGTGCGGCACGGCGACAGCCAAGCCGACAGAGACAAAGCCGACCGATCATCTTTGCGCTTCGGGATCTGCGTCGGGTGTGACTTCCACCTCCGATGGGACAAAATGGATGTGGACTTGCACGGGGTCGAGCAAGATCTATTGCACGGTTCCCATTGCAGGCTGCACGGACTGTGAGAAACCAGGGTGCGGTCCGGCGGCGGGTCATGCTGTCAGCAAGGCACCTGCATCGGGGCTTTGCGCTTCGGGGGGGAGTGCGACGAGCGTAGGATATGTTGAGGGAGCGAAGCCGTATTGGGTTTGGACCTGCCGTTTCCCCGGGCAGTCGTTCACCTGTACGGCCAGGGATTGCAGTTGCGATTAGGGGTTGTTGCCGCCAGTTGTGAAACTTAGCAATTCGATCTAGGGGCGCTGAGAGTGCCCGCAGGAGGAAGAAATGAACGGCGCTATTCTTTCGAGCGTGGCTTCTTTGCGCACGCTTCTCGTCATAAGTGTATCTCTTGCTGCTTTTACGCCTTTGACCGCAACTGCGGGGGAAGAGTGTACTGCCGAGGGGCAAAACGCTTGCAATGAAGTGGTTTGGTCCGACAGCGAAGAGGCAACTTATATCTCCGCAAAAAGCGAACCTGCGAAAGTCACCGGCCCTACCACGATAGGACCGATCGATGTTCCGCGCGCGGGCGGGGTTATGGCTTGCCGGTACATCATCAACACTACGGGGGAAGGCGCGTTTGTTCCTTTTCAACATTCAACGGAATGGGAACACTTTATCCTGAGCACCGCAAAGAAAGTCACGTTAAGGCACTGCTCTCGCAAAACCGCGATTGTCATGGCGCCCGACTGCACTTTGTCGGGCTCGTCTTCCACCGTTTCGGATATTCTTCCTTATATGCAGGAGGGCTACACGGTCACCGCGCAGCCGACTTTTATTTGCTCGGGAAACAAAATCCTCGAAAGGAAGACATTTGTCTTCAAGTCGGGTGTGTCTCCAGACATGGCGTACACGCCTCCTTCATTGGTTGACTTCAGTGTGTCCGGATGGAGTTTTACTGCGAGCACGGAAACGGGAGGCTGCGGGACTGCCGACGGCAAAGCTTATGGCACGGCGCCGACAACGGGCTTGTGCACGGCCAATACTACCGCTTCCGCTGCGACTCTTGACGGAGAAACATGGAAGTGGACCTGCAA
>CAZLIG010000070.1:0-5243 GCA_964559415.1 uncultured Rhodospirillaceae bacterium | reverse complement strand
CTGCAAGATGGCGGGGAACAAGCTGAAGATAGGGGCGGCGACTCCCGTGGCGACCACTGCCACGGCAACGTGCGGCGCTTCTTTGGCTGCGGCGTGTGGAACAGCCAACGGCGTTGCGACGTACACGGCTCCCAGTAATATTCCGAGCACGATCTTGTGCGCGTCGGGTACGGCTTCTGCGGTAGCGGATGTCAAAGGCAGTCCTTTCACATGGACTTGTACTCTTGGGGCTACAACGGCAAGCTGTTCGGCGCCGCGTAATACCTATGGTACCTGCGGTTCGGCCGATGGCGATGCCTTTTCGAGTTTCCCGACGTCCAATCTGTGCAGCGAGGGCGATGCTATCAATCAGACCACCGATCTTGCTGCAGACCCTGCGTTTACTTGGACTTGCAAAGGCACGACGCTAGCTTCTTGCAGTGCGCTCCTTCAGCCAAAATGCGGGACTGCCAGTGGCGTGGCGGCGGAGAGCATTCCAACAACGAACTTGTGCGAAGCCGGAGAGGAATCGACGGTTTCGGGGACAGGGCCGTGGTCATGGACCTGTTCGGCCGGCGGCACTAACCTTTCGTGTTCCGCTCCGCTGAAAGGCAATGGGGCCTGCGGCGCTGCCAACGGGGTTGCGTATACTTCCGCGCCTACAACAGGGCTATGCTCTGTGGGGACGGCTTCGGCGGTGACCGGAACGGGTCCGTGGAATTGGACTTGTGTTGGGACGAATGGCGGCACAACCGCCTCGTGCAGCGCGATAAAGAAGACCAGCGGCTCTTGCGGTTCCGCTGACGGCGTTGGGGTGACGACCAAACCGACTACGAATTTGTGCAGTTCGGGAACGGCCACTACGGTTTCCGGTACCGGCGGATGGACGTGGAGCTGCACCGGCACGAATGGCGGTACGACTGACTCATGTTCGGCTCCGCTGAAGACCAATGGGGCGTGCGGGTCCGCCAGCGGTTCTGCGGCTACCGTTAAGCCGACGTCGAGTTTGTGCTCATCCGGCACGGCTTCGGCGGTGTCGGGGACAGGGCCGTGGACGTGGAGTTGTTCGGGAAGCAACGGAGGTTCGAACGCAAGCTGTGCTACGATTTCGGCTTCACCGAAATGCGGCACGGCGGCAAACGTTCAACTGACTTGTCCGACGAACAATACAACAATTGACGTTCCGAAGCCGACGGCGAATCTTTGCTCCGGCGGCTCGGCTTCGAGCGTCGCCTATGGCACGAGCGGCGGAGGCGAAACCTCGCTTGGCGATCGGTATTATTATGCAGGCCAAGCTTACTACTACTGGACCTGTACTGCGGGCGGTACTTCGTTGACGTGCTATACGCCGTCTTGTTCGTGCGCCATGTGCGGTTGGGCGCATAACAATACGGCAAGCGGGGCCAGCGGCACGGCGCCATCCACGAATCTTTGCTTGAATGGCTTTGTTTCGTCGGCTCCAGCCGCTGCTACGAGCAATCCATATGTTTCGGGAACGATGTGGTGGCGTTGGGTTTGCAAGATCAACAGGACTGACGGTACCTCTAACGACCACGCTTGCTTTGCACCGAGAAAGTAGATGGCGGTTTTGATTGGAAGAGGGGGCGGGTAGAAGCGCCCCCTTTTCTTTTGCGGAAGACCACCTCACCCTCCCTCTCCTTCACTTCGTGGCGGAGAGGGACTTTTTAGCGGGGGGTGAGGCAGGCTTCTTGAAGAAGTTTTCAGCAGACTGCTAAAGGACGCCCAGCATACTGGCGACGAGCGGGTGGCGGACGATATCCCTGTCGGTCAGTTGCACGACCGAGACGCCGGGGACGACTTCCAACTTTCGGGCGATTTCCTTCAGGCCGGAGAGGCCGTCGAGCAGGTCGCTTTGGTCGGGGTCGCCTGTGAGCACCATCGTCGAGTGCCAGCCGAGGCGCGTCAGCAGCATCTTGATTTGGTTGTAGGTGCAGTTCTGCGCTTCGTCGATGACAATGAAGGCGTTGTTGAGCGTTCGGCCTCGCATGAAGCCGATGGGCGCTATTTCAATCGAGCCTTCGGCAAGAAGCTGTTTCAGGCGCTTGCCGCCCATGCGGTCGTTCAGGGCATCGTATAGAGGCCTTAAGAACGGCGACATCTTTTCTTGCAGGTCGCCGGGAAGAAAGCCCAGGGTCTCGCCTGCTTCGACGGCAGGCCGGGAGAGGATGATGCGGTCTACGCGACCGGCTTCGAGCGCCTCAACCGCTGCGGTTATGGCGAGGTAGGTTTTGCCTGTTCCGGCGGGGCCGAGGGCCACTACGAGGTTGTTTTCCGCCATTGCTTCGAGAAGCAGCGATTGGTTTGCGTTCTGAGGCTTTACTTTTCGGACGTAGCTCTGGTCTCGGCGGTCGAAGGCGGGACTGTTCAAGGGGTCCCAAGGGGAATTTCTTCCGTATAGTGGTTCAACGTTATAGGTTTTTTCTTTACGATTAAGCTTCTCGTAGCGCTTGCCCATGCGTTCTCCTCTGTTGTGTGAACGAAGGTAACAGGCTCAGGGATCGGCCTGAATTCAATGCCGGGGGACCCGGTGCAAAAATGAAATCCGCTTTAGAGAGCGCAGGAGATAGAACGGAACCTAGAGTCTGGCCGGGCTTGAACGAGCAGCGAAGGCGTTCCGTTAACGTTCCTACCTCTTTCATCTTCGCCTCGAAGGCGAGTGTGCGTTTACCGCACTGAAAGAAAAGGGTTTTCTTATAGCTCAAATTCGTTTTTATCCTAAAATTCTCTGGTTAATAAATAGTTATCTTTAGGATTCCTTTCAAGAATAATTTCTTTTGGGGCGTTGTTCTTTTTTCGGGGAATACGACTCAATGTTACCCGGGGACTCGGCAAAGCCCTGGTGTAAGAAAACAAATGGGATCCCCGCCTTCGCGGGGGTGACGATTAATCGGACGCATCAATATGATGCTTTATCTTCTTGCGGACGAAGGCTTTTTCCTGTTTATTGCCGGGGAGGGCACAATCTTCTTGTCTGATTTCCTTGACAGAAAGGAGAGCAGTCCCTATGAGATGTCCGGCAAAATTAAAGGAAGCTGTTATGAAAGTCGCCAACTCACTCAAGTCGCTGAAGAAGCGCCATGCCGGTTGCAAGGTTGTACGTCGCAAGGGGCGTATCTACGTGATCAATAAGAAGAACCCGCGTTACAAAGCGCGTCAGGGCTAAGCGGCATTCTTTGGGAATTTTTGACGATGGGGCGCCTTGGGGCACCCCATCGTTTTTTCGTGTCCGGTCGGGAAGGTCCTTGCTTAGCCATGTCTGTGAGCGAAGCGAGTCTTGCCTCGCGGACGCGCGGGCGCTGGATTCCGGCTTTCGCCGGAATGACGAGTGGAGGGTGTGCGCTTTAGGCTAGGGCTTCTTCCCAGAGGGTGCGGATTTTGGAGCGGTCGGCGTCTTTGTGGACGGCGGCGTGGCCGATGCCGTGGGGGAGAATGAGGGTGATCTTGCCGCTTTCCGCTTTTTTGTCGGTGGACATCAGAGCGATGAGCTGGTTCTCGTACTTTTTGGCGGCGGGCTTTGTGGGGAGGCCTACCTGCTTGAAGTGGGCGAGGACGTCTTCGTAGTCCTGTTGGGGGCAAAGGCCTAAGGTTACCGACATTTTGAAGGCCATGATCGTGCCGATGGCGACGGCTTCGCCGTGGACGAGGTCGGAGCCGAAGCCTGTGACGGCCTCCAGCGCGTGGCCGAAGGTGTGGCCTAGATTTAAGAGCGCGCGGTTGCCTGTTTCGCGTTCGTCTTCGGCGACTATTTTAGCTTTGAATTCGCAGCTGCACGTGACGGCGTATACCTGCGCGTCAAGATCGCCGTTGAGGAGCTTTTCTCCGTTGATGGTGCACCATGTGAAGAAGTCGCGGTCCATGATCAGGCCGTATTTTACGACTTCGGCGTAACCGGCGCGGAGTTCGCGCTCGGGGAGCGTTTTGAGCAGCTCGACGTCGGCGATGACGAGCCGGGGTTGGTAGAAGGTTCCGATGGTGTTCTTTCCGTAGTCCGTGTCGATGCCGGTTTTACCGCCTACCGAGCTATCGACTTGGGCGAGGAGGGTGGTTGGGATTTGCACGAAGTCGATGCCGCGCATAGCGATCGATGCCGTGAACCCGGCGATGTCGCCGACGACGCCGCCGCCCAAGGCGATGACGAGCGTTTTACGGTCGATGCCTGTTGAGAGCATTTCGTTCAGGAGCGCGCCGATTTGGGTGAAGTTCTTGCTTGCTTCTCCTGCGGGGATCACCAAGGTTTGTTTGAGGGTGTGGCCTGCGGCGGTTAGGTTTTCCTCGAAACGCTTTTGGTAGAGCGGGGCCACGTTGCTGTCGGAGATGATGACGCAGTGGCGCTTGCCTAGGCGCGAGGAGATCAGGGTTCCGGTTTGGTCGGCGACGCCTTGGCCGATCACGATGTCATAGGCCGGGGTGGGGGCGGCGTTGGAGAAGTCGATTTGGATTAGGTTTTGGTCGGGCATTGTGATCTTACTTTGGCTTTATTGGAGAAAGAAAAAAATGGGATCCCCGCCTTCGCGGGGATGACGAGAGGTTGGGAGCGGGCACCGCTGCTGTTTCTCTTCGCAAAGAGAGAATGTCTTATGCCGCGCGGACGCCCGGCGCTGGATTACTGCCTTCGCCGGAATGACGATGATGGGAAAGTTTCGTTCACTGCTCATTGTCGATCAGCTCGGTTGCTTTGGCGCGGGCGGCGGTGTCGGCTTTGCGGAGGACGTCCAGATCGGTCAGGGTCGATTGGGGCATCGTGTGAAGGACGGTTCCTACTATGCGTTCGATGTCGAGAAAGCCGATGCGCTTGTCTAGGAAGGCTTGGACGGCTACTTCGTTGGCGGCGCTCATGACGGCGGGGGCTGTGCCGCCTTTGATCATGGCCTCTTGCGCGTAGGTGAGCGCGGGGAATTTGACCGGGTCGGGGTTTTCGAAGGTGAGTTGAGCGATTTTTGCCAGATCGAGCTTGGGGACGGGCGTTTCCATGCGCTCCGGCCATGCGAGGCAGTAGCCGATGGGGGTGCGCATATCCGGGGAGCCGAGCTGGGCCAGAACAGAGCCGTCGCGGTATTCCACCATGCTGTGGACGACAGATTGCGGATGGATCAGGACGCTGATTTGTTCGCGCGGCATTTGGAACAGGTAGTGCGCTTCGATGACTTCGAGCGCCTTGTTCATCAGCGTGGCGCTGTCGATGGATATTTTTGCGCCCATGCTCCAGACGGGATGCTTGACGGCTTGCTCAGCCGTCATTTTTG
>CAZLIG010000069.1:0-10482 GCA_964559415.1 uncultured Rhodospirillaceae bacterium | reverse complement strand
AAGAGATAGGCAGGCGGTTTGCAACCCGGAAGGCCCTAAATACCTTACCGAAAACGCAAAAAAACGCGATGGAACTCCTCTCAGTGGCAACACCGCATCATGTTGACAATGCAAGAGGTTAGCAAAATTGTCAAGGATCAAGGAATATGCAAAATTGCTTTCACGCGTCGCACAGATCGAACTCTTAACCAAGGACTGCTTATGCCCAAATCGAACCCACTTTTCGACCTGATAAAACAGCACGGCGCGCAATACGTAGACCTCCGCTTTACGGACCCGCGCGGCAAGCTCCAGCACGTCACGCATCACATCGACACCATCGATGACGACGCCGTTGAAAACGGCCTGATGTTCGACGGCTCCTCAATCGCAGGCTGGAAGGCCATTAATGAATCCGACATGGTCTTAAAATTGGACGTCGACAGCGCGGCCATAGACCCCTTCTATGCCGAGCCCACTGTCACCGTCTACTGCGACATCTACGACCCCATCACAAACAAGCCCTACACGCGCTGCCCCCGCTCGGTAGCTCGCCGCGCGGAAGAATACCTCATCGAAACGGGCATCGGCACGAAAGCCTACTTCGGCCCCGAAGCCGAATTTTTCGTGTTTGACCACGTGACTTTCGAAAACAAGCCCACCGGCGCTTTTTATAAAATTGAATCGATGGAAAGCCCCTCGAACAGCGGCAGCGACTACCCCGAAGGCAACCTCGGCCATCGCCCGCGCACAAAAGGCGGCTACTTCCCCGTCAATCCTGTCGACAGCGCGCAAGACCTCCGAACCGAAATGCTCTCGGTCATCAAGCAAATGGGCGTCCCCGTCGAAAAGCATCACCACGAAGTCGCAGCCGCCCAACACGAATTGGGCATGAAGTTCGCCTCGCTGCTCAAGTGCGCCGATAATATGCAAGTCTACAAATACGTGGTCCATAACGTGGCCGCCATGTACGGCAAGACAGCCACATTCATGCCAAAGCCGATCTTCGGCGACAACGGCTCAGGTATGCACGTCCACCAGTCATTGTGGAAGGATAACGCCCCGTTATTCTCCGGCAATGAATACGGAGGCTTGTCAAAGCTAGCCCTATACTACATCGGCGGAATCATCAAGCACGCCAAGGCGCTGAACGCGATCACGAACCCATCGACGAACAGCTACAAACGCCTCGTCCCCGGCTTCGAAGCCCCGGTGCTGCTGGCCTACTCCTCGCGCAACCGCTCGGCCTCCTGCCGCATCCCGTTCGCGACAAATCCGAAAGCCAAACGCGTCGAAATCCGCTTCCCCGACCCGCTTGCCAATCCCTATCTCGCCTTCGCAGCAATGATGATGGCAGGCCTCGATGGCATCCAAAACAAAATCGAACCGGGCGAACCTTCAGACAAGGATTTGTACCATCTGCCACCCGAGCAGCTGTCAAAAATCCCGCAAGTCTGCGGCTCGCTTGAAGAAGCCATCGACGCGCTCGAAAAGGATCACGACTTCCTCCTCAAGGGCAACGTGTTCACCAAGGACATGGTCGACAGCTACCTAGACCTCAAACGCGCCGAATGGGACCGCTTCCGCCTCGCCCCCCACCCCGTCGAATTCGATCTCTACTATTCGGCCTAACCTTACCCCCTTGTCCTCTCCCTCACAAAGCGAAGGAGAGGACGGGGCCACGTTAGATGGCACCCCGCAAAACTGACCCTCGGCCCACACGGAAGAAAGAAGGAAAGACGCTATCTGTTCAGGCGGAAGTGTCTAGCCATCCACCATCCCCGCGTTTTCCAGGCATCCTGACTCTCCCGAATTCTCTCAGGAGATGGCGGAGAAATCTTCCCGCAAAGCTCTTTGCACACAAGAATCCCAGAATCATGAAAAGTATCGGTCAAAGGATGCACAAAATCGATTACGGGAGTCCCATAAACTGACTCCGTCCCTTCCGGAGGAGCAAAATCTTTCACCCCAACCTCGCCAAAGCCCAATCCAACAGTGACAACCACCAAAGAGCCGCATTTTTCTGCAGCCTTATACCACGCCCCCAGCTCGGCGTACGGACTCGTAAGGCAGTGTTCGCGTGTCGAAAAACAACCGGCTGGCAAATCAGGAATATTACAGACAATCAAAAGATCGGTATCAGGCCGACCAGAACCGGGATTGAGAAAATCGTGATCATTTCCGTAAACGAGATTCATCACCGCCAACTCAAAGTCCGGCGAAATTGGTATGCCAAGGTGCTCACACCAGTCGAGGCTGATCTCGAGGTGAGAGCGATCATTGGCGGACAGCCTACCTTCGATTATCTCCGCTCCAACTGCGGTAATCCGCTTCATCGGAGCAGTGATCGCGTTACCTTGCAGCCGATCACAGGCCTCGGCGCAATAACCCCGAAATCTTCGAAGTATAAAGTTCTCCCCTTGGTCCGGGATAAATTTCAAATAAGACATATCGCCTCTCAATGAGACGGGAAATACAGTTATCTATAACAGCAGCAAAAATAGCTGTTACAATTATATATAGTTAATATAGTGATACTCCCTAACTACCTCTGCATACTCGGAAAATGTCTCTCCTCTCCACCCTCGAACTCCTCCGCAAATTTCTCCCCGCCCGCAAACAAGGCTACAGACCCGACGTCGACGGCCTCCGCGCTTTGGCCGTACTGGTCATCTTAGCCTTCCATCTCGACGTCTCCGGATTCTCGGGCGGTTTTGCCGGAGTCGACATCTTTTTCGTGATCTCCGGTTACGTTATCCTCCGCCGCACCCTCCCCGATATCAACAACGGCATCTTCTCAATCAAAGCGTTTTACGAACGCCGCGTCCGCCGCATAGCTCCGGGATTGATTGCAACGCTTTTCACAACGCTAGCAATCGGCGTCTATCTTCTCCCCCCAGCTGCCTTTGATGAACTCGGCGGGAGCGCACTCGCCTCCCTCGTCTTTGGCCCGAACTTCTTCTTCCATGATAGATCCGGCTACTTTGCAGGTGCTGCTTATGAAAAACCGCTCCTGCATATGTGGTCGCTCGGTATCGAAGAGCAATTCTACCTCTTCCTCCCCCTCCTTTTGTTGGGGTTCACAAAATGTAAGAAAGCAAAGCCCGAAATCGTTTTGGCTATCGTCACCGCTCTCTCATTAATCTACTGCCTGATCTCAACCCCCATCTCCCCCAACCACGCCTTCTATATGCCGATGGCAAGGCTCTGGGAAATCGGATTAGGCGGACTTGTCTCAGTCGCAGAAGCCCGCCGTAAACCGCCCGCTCGCGAAGCCCATCTTTATTCAGCTCTTGGCCTCCTGTTGATTATTCTTTCCGTCGTCAGCTTTGACAGCGACATAGCTTTCCCCGGCTGGGCCGCATTAATCCCTGCGCTCGGAAGCACCTTTATAATATTGGGCGGCTCCTCAACCTCACCGCTCGTCAACCGTGCGCTCGCATTAAAGCCCATCGTCGCCATTGGAGCTGCATCATATGCCCTCTACCTCGTCCATTGGCCCTTGATCGTCTTTTCGCGCCTTTGGCTCTCACGGCCTCTGCTTGCCCAGGAAAAAGCAGGACTTGCGGTCATAACCGTAAGCATCTCGTTCGCCCTCTGGCAGTTTGTCGAAAAGCCCTTCCGAAAAGGCGACCAAGAATGGCCCATCGCCCATGTCCTCAAGGGCCTCGGCATCACGACATCTATTGTCGCACTGATCGCATCCTTCGCAGTCCTATCCGACGGCTGGCCTTCCCGAATGTCTGCCGAAGCCCTGCAGGTCAAAGCACTCCTCGACGAAGCCAAAAAAGCCGAACCGTCCTGCGCAAAACAAACCACGCTTTTCCCCGGTATCCATAAGAAGCAACAAGTTTGCCTTTATGGCTCTCCCGACACCATCAAAAACGCCGTAGTTCTCTGGGGGGACTCTCACGCGGGCGTCTTCGCCCCGTCCCTCGCAAAGGCCCTGAGTTCCAAAGGCCGCTCTCTTCTCTGGATCAGCCTTCCCGACTGCGCCCCCCTTCGCGGAATCGAAGTCTCCCACCGAAAAAGTCCAGAAGCATGCACAGCACTGGTCAACCATACAATGGCATTCCTGCGCACCCGACGTGGCGGAACCGTTGTTATCGCGGGCCGGTGGGCCAACCTCGGTTCGCCGATTAAAGCCCCCGGAGATGGCGAAGAACCCCGCCGCCTGTTTGATCTGGAAAACCACCAAACCCCAATAACCTTCCAGGCCGCTCTGCACCGAACGCTTGGCGACCTTTCAGAAGCCGGAACCAAAATTGTCCTGATCGGCCCGATCCCCGAAATCGACTACGACGTTCCGAATGCATTAATGCGAGCAAACAACGGCATTGGCCGCGTGCCCGAGGTCAACCGAGCTTCTTTTGACCTACGCCAAAACGAAGTGTTTAACTCTATCCAAGAGGTGGCAAACCTTCCGGGTGTGAGCATAGTCTATCCCCACCAAACCCTCTGCACGGCTCATCGCTGTGAGGTAAACGAAGGCACCCGCTCCCTCTACACCGACGACGACCACTTAAGCGCCTTCGGTGTTGACCGCGTTCTTCCCTATGTCCTGAGTAAGATCGACGGTACGTTTAATCGGTAAGCTTTACCTTGTCAGGAAATGCAAAGTCGTATCCGCGTAACTGCGTTCCAGAACCACTTCACAGCCACTCATCGGCTCAAACGCTTCCTTGCGCGCCGTCTCCGCAATAAATACCGCATGAGGAGCAATCCACCCGGCCCGATCCAGCGCCTCAAACGCGAGGGGAATCAGACCTTTCCGATAAGGCGGTGCCAAAAAAACAAGCTTGCATGAGTTGGAAGCCGTCGGCGGAACCGTTGCATCAGCCATTAGAATTTGGCACTTGTCCGAAATCCCGAGCGAAGCTGCATTCTTGCGGGCAATATCCAAAGCATCCCGATCCCGGTCAAAAAGTGTCGCATATCCCGCGCCCCAAGAGATCGCCTCAAACGCCAGAGCACCTGTCCCACAGAAGGCGTCGAGCACATGCACGTCGCTTTCGAAAAGATCGCCTACGTTTTTTCCCCAGTCCCGATGCGCCAATATATTAAAAAGCGCCTCGCGTATCCGATCCATCATCGGGCGCGTGACCTGGCTTAAAGGAGGCTCAATTTTTCTGCCTGAAAGAGATCCACCTACAATACGCATGATAATACCCTAATATCTTAAAGCTACTTGGCGTGTTTTTCCAAAAACGCCATTTTGCCTTTTTCCATCTCTTCTGGCGATACATCGCGCACATGGGTAGCCAAAGTCCAGTAATTTCCGAATGGGTCCTTAAGGCAACCCGTTCTGTCTCCCCAGAACATCTCTTCAACGTCTTCGATCTGTTGCATACCCGCCTCTTTCGCAGTGCTAAAGGCGGCATCAACATCCTTAACGTACATATAGAAGCTGCACTTCGTCCCAACCCCTCCGGCCTGATCCGGATTACTGTCTGAAAGGAATACCTTCGAGTTCCCTATTGAAATGGAGGCATGGATAATTTTGCCATTATCTCCATCCATTCGGTATTCCTCTACGGCGCCAAAGGCATTTTTGTACAACTCAATAGCCTCGGACGCCCGCGAGACTATCAAAGTTGGGGTCACGGTACAGAAGCCTTCCGGCAGCTCGGTAGGGGAAACCATGAAAACCTCCTTGCGTCGATGACGGAGGCAACACTTTACGCCTTTCCATGTCTCTTGAGAACGCATCCCCGACAATGCATCTCAAGTTCACATCGCTTCCTTATTCTTTCGTTGGCCGTAAAAATTCCCCAAGGAGTCTTTCAGAACCCTGCGCGGAACCTCTTCAATACCTCCGCGCGGGAGCTTCCCAAGCGGAAACGGCCCAAACGACACTCTGATCAACCGGGTGACCTGAAGCCCAAGATAGTCCATGATCTTCCGGACCTCCCGGTTCTTCCCTTCCCGAATCGTCACCGCCAGCCAATGATTCGTCCCGTCCTCATTCTCCTTCTCGACGACAATCTTGACCGGCTCGTAGTGAATGCCTGAGATGGTCACGCCCTCCTCTACCGACGCCAGCTTCTTCAGATCGATGGTTCCATGAACTCTCGCACGGTATTGCCGAAGCCACGCATTGGCTGGAAGCTCAAGATGCCGCGCAAGCTCCCCGTCATTAGTCAGGAGAAGCAATCCCTCCGTATTAAAATCGAGTCGCCCCACGCTGACGACGCGAGGCATCTCCGGCGGAAGTTTTTCGAAAACCGTAGGCCTCCCTTGCGGATCGCGAGATGTGGTGATCGTACCCGCAGTCTTATGGTACCGCCAAACCCGAGTCTCCTCGGGAGTCTCTAAAGGTTTTCCATCAACGGTAACGACATTCGCTTCGGTCACGTTTAGCGCCGGAGACGTCAGAACTTTGCCATCCACAGCCACACGCCCGGCCTCGATCAACCTCTCGGCATCGCGCCGCGAACAAACCCCGGCGCGCGCCAACCGCTTGGCAATGCGCTCGCCTTCAAATTTCGATTCAGTATTCGGCATTCGTCTTTCAGTACTGTTGCAATAAAGGCCCCGAAGGCCATAAACTATATATGTTTTATATACTCCCAACCGTGAAATCCCAATGCCTTCTTTCATGCAGCTAGCCTACGAAGAGGCCGAACAGGCCCTAAAACGAGCCGAAGTCCCCGTCGGCGCCGTCATTGTATCCTCCGAAGGCAAAGTCCTGGCCGGCGCAGGGAACCGGACCGAAGAAGGCTGCGACCCCACAGCCCATGCCGAGCTTCTCGCGATCCGCGCGGCTTGCGAAAAAATAGGCACACCCCGCCTTGTAGATTGCGATCTATACGTAACGCTTGAACCATGCGCGATGTGCGCTGCGGCGATCAGCTTCGCCCGCATCCGACGAGTGATCTTCGCCGCCTACGATCCAAAAGGCGGGGGCATTGAGCACGGTCCGCGCTTCTTCTCTCAGCCGACGTGCCACCATGCACCCGAAGTTGTCGGCGGTGTCGAGGAAAAGCGCGCTCAACAAATGCTGAAAGAGTTCTTCGAATCGAAACGTTGAGCGCTTACATGGATTCACGATTCATTAGTAATTGCAGCCATATCAAAGTAACTGCGCTTGCGCGTTGAGAGTCGTTTTTGTCCGCGCATTGATCATCGCAGTCATGATCTCAACGCTCATCATCGGTGATGAGCGACGTGATTTTTTTCCGATGAAGGTCTCCGCGAAAAAAATGTTGCCCGCCTGCAACGCGAGACGATGATCGAGATGATCGACGACCAAAACCGCACTCTCCTCAAAAATTTAGTTGACTCTTTTTCGCGCAAGACACAACATCATCTCACTCTACTCTAGTCATCAACTAAGGAGGTCATTATGGCTGCTAAGAAGAAGGCTGTTAAGAAGCCCGTTAAGAAGGCCGCGAAGAAGGCCAAGAAGAAGTAAGTCCTGCCGCCCTAGGGCGGTATGATGATTTAATCTTCACCCCCGTTCGGTATGCTAAGCGATCGCTGGCACGCCGAACGGGGGTTAAGTTTTATATGGGATATTTTAGGTTGCTGCGTCCCGCCCCTGAAGTGAGTCGGCCAAGAACCGCAGAGCAGACCTAAGATGCAGCGCTAGCGCTCAATCTTCCTAGTGTTCGTGACATCCGAAATGATCGCCGTCCCAGTTGCGTCAGGAATAAACCGCATAGGAACAATGCCGGTGACTCCGCAAGCCCTGACCGTCCACTCCTCGCTCCAAGAGCGCTTATCTCGACCGGGCATGGCCACAGGGCTTTCTTCTCCGAAGCCAATAAACTTCGTATCCGTATATTGAATGTCAGTACATCCCTTAGAAGCGAGGCCCGAAATTCCCATAGCCGCATACATGAGACCGTCCTTTTGTAAGCGCGGCTCAGCTAACGTAGTTCCGGGCAACAGCGCAATGCGAACCATCTTTCCCGACTGGAAAGCATAATGGATATTAAAAATCCGGCTCACGCCGCAACCTTCGAAACGTCCAATTACCCGCCACACTCCTGATGTCGGATTTCCATCCTCTGAGAACTCGGGCAGTTTAGACACAAGCACGTTCATGTTTTTTAGCTCTGGCTTTGGGCAGCCCTCGACAAGCACAAGCCACTGCCGAACCATCATGCCTCCGTAGCCGCGTTGCTCTTCTTGGCTCATAAGAAACGACTTCAACTCTGGAGACATTGGAATGAACTCAGCATGAGCCACCGAACTCGCTACGCCACATAGAGCAGCTGTCAAAAGAAATCCCCACCGCATTGTCACCCTCCCACAGAACCGATAATAAAAACGGTATTCACATATCAACCCAACCTTGGATTGTTAATTCATGCGCCACTAGACTGACATAAACAAGCCCAGCGCGAAACGCAGACCAGTGCCCTTGGAAAAGACCGCACCTACTCTCTTGATAAATGGGGACACAAGATAGTCCGGGGAACTCTTCTGCACGGAGGGAAGCAAAGCGTTCCGGAGTCCGCAATGAAGCGAAGGCTTTCCACACATCCAACCATCTCCGGCCCACCATTTAACCAAAAAATCCTTCTTGGCGAAGGAACTAAGTGTTGCTATAGAGAACGCCTCTTCGCGGGTATGGCGGAATTGGTAGACGCGGCAGACTCAAAATCTGCTTTCTTCACGGAAGTGGGGGTTCAAGTCCCTCTACCCGCACCATTAAAAAAGGGCCCCCCTCTTGGGGACCCTTTTTTAATGATATGGTGAAGTACTTGAACCCCTTGGGGTTCACAAAACGGTCCGGGGGACTGTTTTGCGCGTATGGAGGCAAAGCCTCCCGAAGTCCGTAGCGAAGCGAAGGATAAAAATGCGCCCAAGGCGTATTTTTACAATTCCCTCTACCCGCACCCACCACATCTTGCCCCAAAACCATTCATTTATTAATATTGGTTGATATACCGACTTCAAACGTCTATAGTTCCCACTGCGTAACAATCTTGCTCAGGATACGTCATGAGATGCCCTTTTTGCGGTGCAGACGATACGCAGGTTAAGGACAGCCGTCCGACCGAGGACAATGCCGCAATTAGGCGGCGTCGGTTCTGTGTCAAATGTGACGCTCGCTTCACAACATTCGAGCGGGTTCAACTTCGAGAAATGATGGTCATAAAGCGCAACGGCGAAAAGGAGCTTTTCGACCGTGAAAAGCTTCTGCGCTCGATGAAAATCGCGCTCCGCAAACGCCCCTTCGACGACGACCGCATCGAGCAAATCACGAACAGCGTCGTCCGCCAGCTCGAATCGCTTGGCGAAGGCGAAATCACTGCGCAGGATATTGGCGAACACGTGATGGAAGCATTACGAAAACTCGATCATGTAGCCTATGTCCGCTACGCCTCCGTGTATAAGGACTTCCGGTCCACCGGCGACTTCGAAGAATTCGTCGACACGCTAAAGAAAGAGAAGGTATAAGTAAGAATCTTCTTAATTCCTTAGAGACAGGTTCTTGATGTTCACAGGGATTGTTCAGGATATCGGCACGGTGGTCGAAGTCGTCAAAAACGGCGACTGGACGTTAAAAATCAAAGCCAACAAGCTTTCGCTACTCAATATGCCCATCGGCGCGTCGATGTCATGCTCGGGCGTCTGCCTCACCGTAACCTCGAGAACATACAATACCTTCACAGTTCAATGCTCCGCAGAAACCCTGAGCAAAACCACCATCATGAAGTGGGAGCCCGGAACCCAGATCAACCTTGAGCCGCCCCTGCGTCTTGGCGACGAATTGGGCGGACACATGGTCACGGGCCACGTCGACGGCGTGGCTTTCGTAGCCGCTAAAGAAAAAATCGGCGA
The DNA here is from genome assembly GCA_964559415.1 of uncultured Rhodospirillaceae bacterium. Classification (GTDB taxonomy): domain Bacteria; phylum Pseudomonadota; class Alphaproteobacteria; order UBA9219; family UBA9219; genus CAIXLI01. The sequence continues at coordinate 708 of CAZLIG010000069.1, read as the reverse complement.
CAGCGTCAGCTATCAGTTCGACGCCCCCCATGAACTTTCGCGTTTCCTGGCTCCAAAAGGCTCCGCCGCCATCGATGGCGTCTCGCTCACCATCAACGGCATCGATCACGCGCTTTTTAAGGTCAACATCATCCCGCACACTCAAGCCGTCACAACATTGGGCAAGCTGTCAGTCGGCGACGCCGTTAATCTCGAGGTCGATCTTCTTGCCCGCTATGCGGAGCGTTTGCTGCACGCCTCCAATCCGTAGATGCCGGCAATCTACATCCACTGGCCGTTTTGCATTTCAAAGTGCCCCTACTGCGACTTCAATTCCCACGTAGGCGACACAACAGATCAGGACAAATGGCGCCGCACCTATCGCAAAGAGCTTGAGCATTATTCCTCACTTCTCGGCAAAGCACGCGTCCCTTCGGTTTTCATAGGCGGCGGCACTCCCTCGCTTATGCAAGCCAGCACCGTCGAGGCGCTCCTCCAAGACATCGCAGACCTATGGACACTCGACGAAAACGCCGAAATAACAATCGAAGCCAACCCCTCCTCTGTAGAAGCCGCAAAATTCCGTGACTTCCGGAAAGCTGGAGTCAACCGCCTCTCGCTAGGCGTTCAGTCGCTCAACGATGCAGCCTTGAAATTCCTTGGCCGCGCGCATACCTCAGCCGAAGCAAAAGAAGCCATAGCGCTCTCGCAAAAATATTTCGAACGAAC
>CAZLIG010000068.1:4018-10559 GCA_964559415.1 uncultured Rhodospirillaceae bacterium | reverse complement strand
AAATCCTCGAAAAGAAGATTCACCTCTTCAAACCGTCTCCGTATTTTAATTTCTCGATCCATCTGGACGGTGGCCGCGAAGATCACGACAGCTCCGTCAATCTCAAAGGCGCCTATGACCGCGCCGAGGCTGCCATCAAGCTCGCGCTTGCCAAAGGCTTCCGCGTAACAATCAACTGCACGCTGTTCAACACGGCTGACCCCGCGCGCGTCGCCGACTTCTTCGACTATATGATGGAACTCGGCCTCGACGACATTACGGTCTCCCCCGGTTACGCCTACGAGCGCGCCATCGACCAACAGCACTTCCTGACCCGCGAAGCCACAAAAAAGATGTTCCGCGAGCTTTTCCGCCTAGGCAAAGAGCGCGTCAAAGCGGGCAAACCGAAGTGGCGCTTCAGCCAATCGCCTCTTTTCATGGACTTCCTCGCCGGAAACCAAACCTACGAATGCACCCCCTGGGGCATTCCCGGCTTCAGCATTTTCGGCTGGCAGCGCCCCTGCTATCTTATCGGCGAAGGCTACGCAAAGACCTACGACGAACTGATGAATGCAACCGACTGGACCATATTCGGAACCGGTCGTTACGAAAAATGCGCAAACTGCATGGTCCACTGCGGCTACGAACCCACCGCCGCCGAAGACGCCTTTAACCACCCGCTGAAGATGCTCAAAGTCGCCCTCCAAGGCATCCGCACTGAAGGCCCTATGGCAAAGGAAGTGGACTTCTCCAACCAGCGCGCTGCCGAATACGTCTTCAGCCGGCACGTTGAAGATGCTTTGGCAAAAATCAACGCGACGAAAGACAAGCAGGAAAAAGTCGCATGAGTTCTCCCACGGTTCTCATCGCCGGAGCCAGCCGAGGCCTCGGACTGGAGTTCGCCCGCCAGTACGCTGCTGATGGCTGGCGAGTCATCGCCTGTGCCCGCAACCCCGAGACCGCATTCGAGCCTCAAGCACTAAAAGTCCAATGTGAACAACTCGACGTAACCGACGGAAACAGCATCAAAACTTTGGCTACAAAACTCAAAGACACTCCCCTCGATCTCCTCATCAATTCCGCCGGAGTCTTTTCAGGAAAGTCGGGCGTCAACGCATCCGGTATCGACGAAACCCAAACGTTCGAGTCTATCGACACTGAAGGCTGGATGAAAGTCCTGCGTACGAATACGATCGCGCCAATCATGGTAGCTCAAGCGTTCCGTAAGAACCTCGCCACCTCCGGCAACGGCAAAATCGCCATCGTCTCTAGTCGCATGGGCTCCATCGCAAGCATCAGGCGGAACGGCGACATAGCCTACCGTTCAAGCAAGGCTGCCCTTAATGCAGCCATGAAAAGCATCTCGTTCAACCTTAAAGACGACGGCATCACCATCGTAAGCCTACACCCCGGCTGGGTAAAAACGGACATGGGCGGCCCCGAAGCGGACTTGCCTCCGCAAGATAGCGTAGCCGGAATGCGCCGCGTCATCGCCTCGCTCAAACAGGAAGACTCGGGACAATTTTTTAACTACGACGGACAAATACTTCCATGGTAACAGTTTCCAAGCCTCTTCAGACACTCTGGCAGCGCGGCTGCGATTTCCTTGGCTGCGAGGTCGCCATCATGGGCGGCGCAATGAGCTGGATCTCCGAACGCCACCTCGTCTCCACCCTTTCAAACAACGGGGCCTTTGGAACCTTAGCCTGCGGCTCAATGACTCCCGATCTTCTGAAGCAAGAAGTCAAAGCCACAAAAGCGATGACTTCCAAGAACTTCGGCGTCAATCTTATCACAATGCATCCGGACCTCGACGCCTTGGTCGATGTCTGCCTGTCTGAAAAAGTCTCCCACATCGTCCTCGCAGGGGGCTTCCCCACAGCTCCCACCATCAAGAAGATCAAAGAAGGCGGCGCGAAGGTCCTGTGTTTTGCCCCCACGGCGATGTTTGGCAAAAAACTGGTCCGCATGGGTGCCGACGCTATCATCATAGAAGGCATGGAAGCCGGAGGCCACATCGGCCCCGTGAGCACCTCTGTTCTAGCTCAGGAAATCCTCCCTGAAATCCGCGATGTCCCCGTCTTCACCGCCGGAGGCATAGGCCGTGGCGAAGCCATCGTCTCCTGCCTCGAAATGGGGGCCTCGGGCGTCCAGCTCGGCACGCGCTTCGTCTGCGCCCATGAAAGCATTGCGCATCCGAACTTCAAGAAAGCCTACATCCGCGCCGCCGCGCGCGATGCGATCCCCTCCGTCCAGATCGACGAACGCTTTCCGGTCATCCCCGTCCGCGCACTAATCAACGAGGGCAGTAAGAAATTTTTGCAGAAACAACGCGAGGTTATCGCGCGTTTCGACAAAGGTGAATTAACGCGCGAACAAGCGCAACTCGAGATCGAGCACTTCTGGGCCGGCGCCTTGCGCCGCGCCGTCATCGATGGCGACATCGAAACCGGCTCGGTCATGGCAGGCCAAAGCGTCGGCCTCGTCAAACAAGAGCAATCGGTGGAAGAAATATTAGCGGAGCTAATCACACAGGCGGAAAAAATTATGGTGTCACAAGCCGCATAGTGCTATTCAGAAAGGACCTTTTTTAAAAGGCAACGGCTTATCGCTTTGATCATCGTCATAGGCCTCGGCATGGCTTTCGGTTCATTCTAACGGATAAAAGCCTTTCGTTTGCCTTTTTAGGGCACATCTTTTACATTCCGCCCCATGTCGAAAAGCAGGCGTAAGAAACAGAGGGCCAATTCGCCCGCGCCGAAGCAGCAGAAAGATTTTTCGGCTGACGTAATGGCCATTCCCAAAGCCGAAAAGAATGAAGAAAGGGAGCTTGAGAGGGAACCCGAGATGGTTTTTAACGAACCGAAACGCGAGAATAAGAACGAGTCCGTGTATAATGAGCCTCCCCGGGAAAGGGAGATCCGCGTCGTCGTGTCCGAACCCCAAACGCCTCCAGAAGCAAACGCCGAACCACCGAAGCCCGCGAAGCCGCGCCCCAAAGCCGAACGTATCGGCGACCTTCTGCGCGAGGCGCGTCTCGAACGAGGAGACGATCTCTATCTGATCGCCGAATACCTGTGCATCAAACCGGCCTTCCTGATCGCGCTTGAAAACAGCAAATACGACGAATTTCCTGCGGACGCCTACATAATCGGCTTTCTCCGCACCTATGCGAATTTCCTCGGAATCGACGGCAAAGCGGCCGTAGACCGTTACCGCTATGAAATGGCGGGCCGCCGCAAAAAACCCGTGTTGTCAATGCCAAGCCCCGTCTCCGAGGGCCGCACCCCCTCCCCCATCGTCATGGTGGGAGCCACCATCGTCCTCATTTTAATTTACACTCTCTGGTATAACATTTCTTCCCCGAAGCGCGCGGAAGTCCACGTTCCTCCGCCGCTCCCGACAGCAGTGCAGCCCGTTCCGAACACCGTCTCCGACGCCGCAGCGGGCCTAACGGCCCCGCTCTCGACCGCCACCACGCCCGTAGTTGGCACAGCAACGCCTATGCCTTCAGCTGCGAGTGGCTCCGAAAAGCCCGCCACAGACAAGTCGGCGGACAAGGCCGAAGACAAGCATGGATCGACCTCATCCACGACAGACGTCGTTATTCCCCCGGCTTCGCCTGGCATCGTCGTGACCGCAGGCGGCGGTTCAAAGAACCCGTTCCTCGAAGACCCGAAAGCAAAAGCCGAAGCCGAAAAGATCGAGAAAAAAGCGGTAGCCGACGCCCTGAAGGAAGAAAAGAGAGCCGAAGTCGAGGCTAAGAAGGACCCCGACGCCGCGAAAACCGAAGCGGCGAATAAAAAAGCTGAAGCGGAAGCAAAAGCAAAGCTCGACAAGCCATCGGACGATAAATCCCGCATCGTGATCAAGGCCACCGAAAATAGCTGGGTCATGATCGTCGACGACTCCGGCAAAACCATCCTCGACAAAGTCCTTAAACCGGGAGAGGCCTTCAAGGTGCCGAACACCCCCGGCCTGTCTATGACAACCGGCAACGGCAACGGCATCGCTGTCATGATCGACGGCAAGGAAACCCCCAAGGTTTCGACAGGAGCCCCCCACGTGGTCCGCAACATCGCTCTAGACCCCACATCCCTCCAAAACCCTAGAGCAGAATAAGGTCTACTTCCGGACGCCATAGGATTGCCAGCCAGAACCGCAGCCTTTGCGCCGTCATTTCACGCTCAACCCTTTGACCTAAATGGACAAAACTCCGATCTCCGCAAAAGCTGCCCCTGCGCTCTCGTCTAAGAAGTTGCATTTTCAGGCAAAAACGCACTAAAACGCCGTATTCCGAATATATGCAGGAGAGCAGAAATGTCCGCCACCCCCTCTGAAGCGCAAGCCCATCGCCCGTGGAGAGCCATCCAAAGGCGCAAAAGCCGCCAGATCAAAATCGGCAACGTGCTTGTCGGCGGAGACGCGCCCATCACAGTCCAGTCGATGACAAACACATTGACCAGCGACGCGAAAGCAACCATCGAACAAATCCGCGTGATGGTCGAAGCGGGTGCCGATATCGTCCGCTGCTCCTGCCCTGACGAAGCCTCGACAGCCGCCCTGGGGGAAATCGTCCGAGAAGCAGGCATCCCTGTCGTCGCCGACATCCACTTCCACTACAAACGCGCCATCGAAGCGGCGGAAGCGGGCGCAGCTTGCCTCCGCATCAACCCCGGCAACATCGGTTCGGATGATCGAGTGAAAGAGGTTATTAAAGCGGCCAAGGATCATGGGTGCGCCATCCGCATCGGCGTGAACGCTGGCTCACTCGAACAGCACCTTCTCGAACAATACGGCGAACCGTGCCCGGAAGCGATGGTCGCAAGCGCGCTCTACCACGCCAAGATTCTCGAAGACAACGACTTCACAAATTTCAAAATCAGCGTAAAAGCCTCCGACGTTGCCCTCACAGTGGCAGCCTACCGGGCCTTGGCCGACGCTTGCGATTACCCCCTGCACCTTGGCATTACCGAAGCGGGCGGCTTGCGCACCGGAACGGTCAAGAGCGCCGTCGGCCTCGGGCTGTTATTGAGCCAAGGCATCGGCGACACGCTCCGCGTCTCGCTCTCCGCAGGCGTCGATGAAGAGGTTAAAGTCGGCTATGAAATTCTCAAGTCATTGGGCCTCCGCAGCCGTGGCGTCACGATCATCTCATGCCCGACCTGCGCGCGCCGCAACTATGACGTGATCAAAACCGTTGAAGCGTTGGAAAAGCGCATCGCCCACATTACCACTCCCATGACCGTCTCCGTCATCGGCTGCATCGTGAACGGCGTCGGCGAAGCCATGCACACCGACATCGGCTTCACGGGCGGAGGCAAAGGCACGCACCAAGTCTATATCGGGGGCGTAGCCGACCACCGCTTCCACGGCGAAGGTGACACAATCGTCGACCATTTGGCCGAACTGATCGAAAAGAAAGCCGCTGAATTCGAAGCCCAAAAAATTAGAGCAGCAAGCTAGAATATGATACTCATTCAAATAGCATGATCGTCATCCCCGCGCAGGCGGGGATCCTATTTGTTTTCTCTGAACGAGAAGAACAACCCGGCTGGATCAAAAAGGGAACCAGACCTTAATGTCACTACAACAACCATATAATGTACTCGTCATTCCCGCGAAAACAGGAATCCATCGCCGCGCGTCTGCGCGAGATAAGACTCTTTCCCTTCCTGTGGCAAGAAGAGGCAAAATTAACAGCAATCCCTCTCGCACACCATTCAGGGCCGAACTTTAATGTCACTGCAAGAAACATACGCCAAGGTTGTCGAACGCTTTGAGGAAGTTCGGGACGCCCTCTCGCAACCCGGCATCGCGCCCGACCAATTTGCGAAACTCTCGAAAGAATATTCCGACCTGACCCCGGTCGCCGAAGCCATCGGCAATCTGAACCAGGCAAGAAATGAGCTTGCCGACGCCGAGCAAATGCTTTCCGAACCCGACATGCGGGAAGAAGCAAAAAAGGAAATCGAGCTGATCCGCCCCCGCCTCCCCGAGCTTGAACTGCGCGTCCAGAAAATGCTGCTGCCAAAAGACGCAGCGGATGAACGCAACGCCCTGCTCGAAATCCGCGCAGGCACGGGCGGTGACGAAGCCGCGCTCTTCGGCGCCCTCCTGTTCGATATGTACCGCAAATACGCCGTCCTCCAAGGCTGGAAGTTCGAAATCCTGGAGCTTTCGCAAAACGACATCGGCGGCCTGAAGGAAGGCGTGGCCCAAATCAGTGGACGAGGCGTCTTCGCGCGCCTGAAGTTCGAGTCCGGCGTCCACCGCGTGCAGCGCGTTCCGCAAACCGAAGCCAATGGCCGCGTCCACACCTCCACCGCCACGGTCGCCGTCCTCCCCGAAATGGAAGAAGTCGATGTCGACATCGACGAAAAAGACCTGAAGATCGACGTCTATCGTTCCTCGGGCGCAGGCGGGCAACACGTCAACAAAACGGAAAGCGCCGTCCGCATCACCCACCTTCCCTCAGGCATCGTCGTCGCGATGCAGGACGAACGCTCGCAGCACAAAAACCGCGCCAAGGCGATGAAAATCCTCCGCGCGAAGCTCTACG
>CAZLIG010000068.1:0-4008 GCA_964559415.1 uncultured Rhodospirillaceae bacterium | reverse complement strand
GCCAGGTCGGCACCGGCGACCGCTCCGAGCGCATCCGCACCTACAACTTCCCCCAAGGCCGCGTAACCGACCACCGCATCGAGATGACCCTCTACAAAATCGACGACGTCATCAACGGCACAGCTCTGGACGACTTCATCGACGCTCTCATCACCCGCAACGAAGCCGAAAAGCTAGCCGAACTGGCGAAGTAAATGAGTTAAAATACCCTGTTATCCCCGCCCCGCAGGTAGCCCTAACAAACAGTATTCCATTATCCCGAAATCATGTGCAATAAGCGCACTATGAAACTCTACCGTCTCATAACCACAGCGATAGAAGAACTGCGGCAAGCCGGAATCGACAATCCGCAGCTCGACGCGCGCCTGCTCATCGGCGATACCTTGAACCTTGATCGCGCAGAGCTTCTAAGCCAAGCCGAAAGGGAACTTTCGCCTGAAGAAGTCGCCGCCGCCAAAATGCTGCTGTTTCGCCGCGTGGAAGGCGAACCCGTCGCCCGTATCCTCGGCCACCGAGAGTTCTGGGGTCTGAATTTCGGCATGAACGAAGCAACCCTCGAGCCGCGCCCCGACACCGAGACGGTCGTTGAAACAGTCCTGAAACTCCATCCCGACGCAAAGCGCATCCTCGACCTCGGCGCCGGAACCGGCTGCCTGTTGCTCGCGCTCCTTCACGATCTCCCGGAGGCGACCGGCCTCGGCATCGACATCAGCCCGCGCGCAGTCACCCAAGCCTCCATCAACGCTGTCGCTCTGGAGTTGGACGACCGCGCCGAGTTCCGCGCAGGCAACTGGATCGAAGGGCTTACCGAGCAGTTCGACGTGATCGTGAGCAACCCCCCCTACATTCCGTCGGCTGAAATTCAAACATTGATGCCTGAGGTTCGCGACTACGACCCGCTACAGGCGCTCGACGGCGGCGAAGACGGCCTCGACCCCTACCGCGCCCTCATCCCTCAGCTAAAAGATATCCTGCGCGCCGGCGGCCTTGTAGCGTTCGAAGTCGGCCAAGGCCAAGCAGCACAAATAGCCGACCTATTCCGCCAAAACGACTACACCTCGGTCTCAACCCACAAAGATCTCGCGGGCATTGACCGCTGCGTCTCCGCCTCCCTCTAGGCGCGAAAGCGAAAATCGCGTCTGCGAAACTGAGGCGCCCGGAGGTCGAAAACCCTGCCTCTACAAACGCTCATAAACCGTCTGGGGAATATGGAATTTGCGCTTATTCAACACAACCCCGGCGATCTTCGCCCCCGCCGCCGTCAAGGTGTCGCGCAAATGCTCGACGACTTGCTTGCGGGTCCGCTCCGCCTCAACCACCAGTATGGTGGCATGAGACGCCTGAGCATAAGCCACGCCCTCATGCGCCTCGCGTAGCGGAGGCGAATCGATAAGCACAACGTCGAAAGAATTTTCCAGAACTTTCCAAAACTGCGGATCTTCGACGAGCTTCGCCGATTGTGCAAGCGCCTCAGGTATCGAAGCCCAAGTCCCTGTCCAAAACCCTGCCTCGTCGCAAGTCAAAACGCTGCTGATATCCTGCCCCGCCTGAACGGCCTCGACGATGCCGGACATTCTCTCTTCGTTCGTAATGAGGAGCACGCGCTTGCCCGTATCATGCAAAGCCTGCGCGAACGCAGTGGCAACCGTCGACGTCCCCTCGCCCGTGTGCGCCGCAATAAATGTAAGCACGGCGCATTTCTTCGCCGTGAATACCGCCCGGAGCTTGTGGATGAGCGGTTCGACTTCGCTCTTGATCTCGAAGTCCGACTCCAACGGCTTTGTGTGCATACGCATAGTGCAATACCCTAATCGTTATCGGGATTGATACTGTAAGAGATACCGGTACTAAGCGCGACCGGCAGAAGCTGACGGATATTTTGATCGACCCAGCGGTCGGCCGACGCAATATCGGACGGCGGCACTAAAACCAGATCACCTGACTGGATAACGACATTCTGAGCCATGTTGATACCACGGCCAAGCTCGTCCATATTGACGAGATAAATCTTTTCCTGCTTCATCGGATCGCGCCTGACGATGATGACCTGATCGGTCTTCGCACTCGTCGTCATCCATCCCGCGCCCGAAAGAACCTGCATAATGGTTTCGTTCCCGGTAAGCGGCACGGCCCCCGGCTTCGCGACTTCGCCGCCGACATAAGCCTTCTGGCTGTTAAACCCGCGAACCGTAACGACGAGATCGAGTTGCTTGACGTGAGGGGCGCAAATCACACGGATGTTCTGAGCAAGCTCGTCAACTGTTAGCCCCTCGGCCTGAATATTCTGCGCAAACATCAAAGAGATTTTTCCGTCCGGGCGTACGGTAACGCGGTCGTTAAGCTCCGGCGTAAAAAAGAATTTGATCTCCAGTTCGTCCCCAAGACCGATATGATAATCCGCCCTTGCCTCCCGTGCCACGGAATGATGAAGCTCGCTGAGCGGCGCATAGTTAATCGGTTTGGAAGCGCAAGCCGAAAGAAACGCAACGCCTAGCGCAAGAGCTGCAAATCCTTTAAACTGTCTGCCCACGGGTTGTCTCCCCTTCGGATTGAAATTCGGTCCCGCCGCAGGCGACCAAACGCCCGCAGAAATGACGTATTAGACTGAACGAAATGGATTAAATTTTCATATACATCCCGCACCGGTTTCTAACGCGTTGAAGGAAAAGAGTCCAACGCCTGTAACAATCGGCACACATTTGACAATACCCCTTGCTGGTTTGAACAAAGGAGGCCAGAATGCAAACCCTTGTAACTGCAACAAAAAACATTCCAAGAGGAGGACTCCAACAGCCTCAGAAAAAGCGCGCGCTACAGAGGGTTTATCGAAACCTTAACCGGAGTATTGTCTTTTGTCATGACGAACGTCAGGAGGACAGGTGCCTCAGTCTAATTATCGCTGTGAGACGCTGACGTCCTTTTCGGACGTGCAGAAAATCGCCACCGAATGGAACGCCTTGTATCAACGCGCAGGGAAACCCCTGTTTCGCGACTTCGCAGCCATTGAAAACTGGTGGCTTACGCTCGGTCGAGAACCGCCCGTCAAGCTCCACGTTGCCATAGCCCGGTCGCCCGAAGGCGAGTTGAAGGCCTTGTGGCCGCTCGTCCTTCGCAAACAGAGCGTTTTAAGCATTGTCGAGCAAGCGGGAAGCCAAGTCTTTGATAACGGAGACGTCCTGGCCGAAACGCCGCCCGACGCCGAAGCCCTGCTGCATTACGTGCTGGCCGAAGACAAATACGACATAGCCATGCTTAAAGACATTAAGCAAAGCGACCTTTCGTTCTCCAGCCTGTCCGCTTCGCTGTGCCTTCATCGGCAGCATACGAACTACTACCTTACCCTGAATTACCTATCGGGTGCCGAATGGCTTGCCGCCCAGTCGCGAAAGCTAAGAGGCGACCTGCGAAGAAAAACGAAAAAAATGGAGGGACATGGCGGCGCCGCCTACCAAAAATGGCATAAAGGCGAAGCCGTCCCTGACAACGTAGTCGATGCTCTTTTTGAACAAAAAAGGTCATGGGTTCAAAGCCACGACTTGTCCGGAAGCTGTTTCCTCCGCCCCGCCATAAAAGACTTTCTGCATGGACTCGTCCGGGACACCGCGCGGAATGAGGACCTCTACCTCGCTTGGATAGCCTGTGGGGGTTCCATCGCCGCCTGCCACCTCGGGTTCATCCGAAACAACGTGCTATCCCTCTACATCACAACCTACGACCCCGAGTTCGCCGCTTTCTCTCCTGGCACTTTGCTCATGGTGGAAACCATCAAGGATGCCATCGATTCAGGCCTGAAAGAGCTTGATTTCATGCGCGGCGACGAAGAATACAAGCAGCATTTCTCCGACGGCCACCGCCTCTTCGCCGATTTTGCCGGAGGCCGCTCCTTGACTGGAAAAGTGGTAATCCAACTACGCCGAATGCTCCGTGGAACTCGATAGAATGGCCATTTCTCGGTTAATTGCCCAACTTCGCAACCTCACGCTGGCCTTCGCCGCCACCCTGCTTCTC
>CAZLIG010000067.1:0-10693 GCA_964559415.1 uncultured Rhodospirillaceae bacterium | reverse complement strand
ACGGTCAACGTGACCCTGTCGATATACGACACGACGCTAACCGATCTCGAAGATGTTGTCACCCAAGCGCAAAGCATTGCAAACAACAATCCGACATATAACGAATACACGGCGCTGAACATCGGCATTCAGGCCGGGAACTTCTTGAAGTCCGTAAATGTCGACCTAAATCAGGATCTCAATGGCCGCTATCTCTTCGCCGGCACGCGCTATACGACCTCCCCGGTCGTAGACTTGGCAACGCTGGCCGAACCGTTGACCACCGACATCATAGAGGACGAGAGCGCGCTTCCGAGTTACGATACAAATTATCCTGGCGATGCCGTCGCAATCGAGGCCGCCTACACGACTGACATCGCCACCGTCAACTCCGGGTACGCGCTTGACTTCGGCCTTACAAGCAACGATCCGGCGTTCCAAAAGGTTATCGCAGGGCTACGCTATCTTCAGGCTGCCGGAAACGCCTCCGACGCCGCGACCTACAACACCTATATAACCCAAGCTCAAGAACTCCTCGCCGACGCGCTCCCCGCGCTCCAATCGCTGCATACCACCGTCGCAAACAACCAAAACGTCATGGAAACGGAGAAGTCCTCGCTCAAGACGGCCCTTTCCAATGTAACCACTCAGGTAAACAATATTCAGCAAGTCGACACAACGCAGGTCGCCACGGAGATCACAGCGATGGAAGCGACCTTGCAGGCCTCTTACTCCGTCACCGGCACCCTCCTCAAACTCTCAATCGTCAATTTCCTGTAAATCGAGCACATGAAAACCATATCCACCTACAGCCCCACCTCCCTTCGTTTCATCGCCGCCCTCCACGGAAAAACCCCAGCAAAAACAGGAACCGAATTTGTATATGCGCACGCGGCCTGCACAGACCCTGATGCGCTAATTTGCCTCGCCGCCAGCAATCCCGAGGGCCGCTTTTACGGCCTGATGCTCGACGAAGCAGCCCGCATAGATGCCGAGAGGAGCGCCCTGGAGCGCGGAATGCTCAACGTTGCGTTCCTTGCCGGAACTCCGTCCAAAATACGTGCGGAAGGCGGAGACGAGCTGACAGCCCTCCCTATGCTTGACTACCTTGTTTGTGACGAAGCCGCCGATGGTCTTCCCGAATCCGAGCGCGAAGCCCTATTCGATCTGGCAAAAAAACACCTGACAAACGGCGGCCTCTTTATCACGACATACAAAGCCTACGAAGACGACGGCGAAGCTCTGCGTTTCTTGGTGCAAGAGCTCGCCCCCGAAATGAACCCCGAGCAGAAGCAGGACTTCCTCACGGAACTTAAAAAGCTCGGCAGCCGCTACTTCCAAAAACATCTCGACCTCGCCGATGCTCTTGACTGCGCAATCATCGACAAAAAACCGGATGCCTTTTTCTCAAAATTAAGCGCCGCATCCCACCCCAAAGCCTTCGCTGTCCTTGTCGCCGCAGGTTCGCGTGGCTTTGCTTACGCGGGCGACACCTCCCTCCCCCTGAACTTTGTCGAAATGGCGATCCCTGCCGAAAGTCAGGAAATAGTGTGTGCGTCTCGTCCGAGTCCCTTTTATGAGTTGATCAAGGACCTCGCCCTCGACCGTGCGACGCGCTCTGACATTTGGGTCAAAACGCCCTGCGAAACATCCGCCGACCCCGCCGATCTTATGGGCGGCTTCGCCTACGGCCTCGTTGTCGCGCGCAATGAAGTCCCCTCGGAATACCACGCAAAAGGAAAAGCCATCGACTTGTCGACGCCCCTCTTCACGGACGTCCTCGACATGATGGCGGTCATGCCGGTCGGCGTAGGCAACATCCTTCGCAAAAATGAGGGGCACGAACCCGAAAAGGTGCTTGAGGTTTTTCAAGTGCTCGTAGCCTGCGGTTACGCAATCCCGATGCGTGGCGCCCTGACAGCAATCAACGTTCAGAATATCGCACAACCAAAGCTCGCCGGAGCCTTTAACCAGTACCTCGACAAAACGGAGCTAACCGACAAGGAAATCCTTTTTGCATCCCCTATCGCCGGATGCGGCGTGGTCTTGTCCGCGAAAGAAGCCCTCGTCATGCAAGCCTTAAGCCGCAAAGGCCTTGTCGCCTCGGCCATTGCCCTGATGCCTGAACTTTTCCGCATTTCCAACACCCCGGCGCGCACCGCCGTGATGGCAAACGAAGCCCCCTCGGCCAAGACCGCTCAAAAAATGGTCTTCGACGTTGTGGGAAAATCATTGCCGACATGGTACGCTTACGGTCTCCTTGAAGCCGCATAAAGCTTCGCATGACCGACGGAGTGCGTTCCAATGTCTAACCTCTCCATGATCCTCGGAACCATCTTCCTCCTCCTGATGGTTCTCATGGTTTCCCCAAACGTCTTCGCAATCAATCGGGGGAACGTGCTGCGCAATGTTGCGCTATGGCTTGCCGTATTCATCGGCCTCGCCTTCGTGTACAAAACCTTCGGCCCGGAAAGCCCGGCCCCCCTGTTCCGTCTGCCTAAATCCATGTCCGGGATGAACAGAAAAGAAGCCCCGAAGCTGCTCCCTTCCGAACCTGATGAGAATAAAAACAACGAGGAAGAAGGCAAACCTACGCCTCTGAAAGAACAGCCTCTGTCCCCTTCGATCTAAAAAGAGCAAGAAGCTCATCGGCTACAATTTGCACAGTCTTTTCGTCAACGCCGCGCACCACAAGAGACGTGCCGAACCTGTCTTCGCGCAACCAAGGATAAGATCCTATATCGACCGACGGATGTCGTGACGCAAGGCCCCTCAAATCCTCCGCAAGCACGCTCTCGGCCAAAAACCCCGAAGCGGTAAGGCTGTAAATCGCGGGGCCATGCCGCACAGCGCTCACGACCTCGTCCATCATGCCGTCCATAATCGACGGCACACCGGCCAAACAGAAAACGTTGCCGATCCTGATGCCCGGAGCGCCGCTCACCGGATTATTGACCAACTCCGCCCCTTGTGGAACCCGCGCCATCCGAAGACGCGCAACCGTAAGGTTCTCCTCTCCGAAATGCTTGGCCAAAAGCTTCCTTGCCCTTGGGTCCTCAATAACAGGAACGCCGAAAGCCGCCGCCACCGCCTCCACGGTAATGTCGTCGTGGGTTGGCCCTATGCCCCCGGTCGTAATGACATAGGCATACTTTTTTCTTAGGTCGTTGAGCGCGCCCACAATCTCGTTCTCCACATCGGGAACGACCCGAGCCTCTTTGACGGGAACGCCAACGGCCTTAAGCTTCGTCGCAATGTTTTGGAGATTCACATCCTGCGTGCGGCCCGAAAGAATCTCGTTTCCGATGATAAGGACGGCGGCATCGGGATTATCGTCCGTCATTTTTCCGGCTTCTCCTCAGGCGTCACAACCTCGATCTTGGGCATCTTCTGATCGAGCCGCTTCAAAACCTCGTCGGTAATGTCGAGAGGCTGGTCCGTCCACAACGCCTGCTGCTTCACGATCACAAGATTGACGCCATGCTCATGAGCCACCTCGCCGACAACGTCGAGCAGCCCTTTTTTCACGGCGTTCATCGACTCCGTAAACGACTGGTCCAAAACCTTGCGGCGGGCCTGAACTTGGTTTTCGACGGCCAAAAACCGCTGCCGCAACTGCTGTTCGCGCTCGGCATAAATCTGAGCGGTGACCTTGCTTCGTTGAGCCGAAAGCTCCTGCTCCGACTTCCGAAGGCTGTTCTCTTCCTTCTGGATCTCTTTCTGGAACTTGGAGCGCTGAACTTCCAACTGTTTCTGCACGCCTTTCGACGCAAGGGACTCCTGCGAAATCCGCTGCACGTCCACAATGGCAATCACAGGCTGGGGCATCTTGGTTGGCGTTTCGGCATGCGCAACGGCCAACAACGCCAGAAGCCCAACACCCAAACAAAGAAGCGTCTGAAATTTTCTCATTTTATTCATCCTCGATAGGAATGAGACACGGATAATCCATCACCGTCGACACACGGGCAATCTTGTCAACGGCTCGCCGCATCGCCTCGACGTCTCCGGCATGAGTTGTGATGACGACCGGTACGGAATCCATCTGCGACTGCCCCCGCTGTATCAGCGACTGGAACGAAAGCTTCTCATCGCGCATAATTGTGGCAACATCGGCCACGACGCCCGGCTTGTCCTGCACCTGCAACCGCATATAAAACCTCGTCGGCTGCGCCTTGCAGGGCGCAAGCGTCCCAAGCCGTCCCGCAGGAACGGAAAAGGCAAAAGTCCGGGCCCCGCGCGCAATATCAATAATATCCGCCGTCACGGCGTTCGCGGTTGGGTCGCCGCCAGCCCCTCTGCCCTCAAGCGTAAGAGCTCCCACGCGCTGCCCGCGCAAGAGCACCGAGTTGAAAGTTCCGTCCACACCGGCCAAAGGCGAACTCTCGGGAACGAGCGTCGGCCTAACGCACTGCTCGATCCCATCGGGCATCCGCCGCGCAATCCCCAAAAGCTTCACGCGGCATCCAAGTTCCTCGGCAAACGCGATGTCGGCCAGCGTAATGTTCCGAATGCCCTCGACCCGGATCGACGTAAGATCAGGCTTAACCCCGAATGCGAGAGAGGTCAAAATCGCAAGCTTGTTGGCTGTATCATGCCCGTCGATGTCCGAAGCCGGATCGGCCTCCGCATAGCCTTTCTTTTGGGCCTCCTCAAGCACAGCCGAAAACGCAAGTTTCTCCGCGCGCATCCGAGTCAGGATGTAATTGCACGTCCCGTTCAAAATGCCATAAACGGTATCGACCTTGTCCCCCGCCAGTCCCTCGCGAAGCGTCTTGATAACAGGTATCCCCCCCGCGACAGCCGCCTCGAACGACATCTGAAGCTTGTTCTTTTCGGCCAGTGCCGCAAGCGCAGGCCCATGCTTGGCAATCAGTGCCTTGTTAGCGGTTACAAAATGCTTGCCGTTCGACAAACAGCTTTCCGCCACCTCTTTAGCGACCCCTTCGGCCCCGCCGATGAGTTCGACAACAACATCGACGCCGGAAAGCTTGGAAAGCCCGCGCGGATCATCGACCCACTCAATTCCTGACAAATCGCAGTCGCGCTTCCGCCCCTTGTCGCGCGCGCTCACCGCCTTGATAACAACCGGCTGCCCCGCACGCGCCTCAATCAAATCAGCATTCTGCCTAAGCTGCCGAACCAGCGCAGCCCCGACAGTCCCCAGTCCCACAATAGCCACCGACAACATATCAACCCTCTCCAAATGCCCCACCCGTCATCCCAGCGAAAACCGGACTCCCGCATCCGCGCGGCATAAAACTCGCACTCCCTCTCCGCCTCTTCGCGAGAGAAAAGCAAACCCCAAATGCCCCACTCATCATCCCGGCAAAAGCCGGGATCCAGCCCCGCGCGTCCGCGCGGCATAAAACTCACACTCCCTCTCCGCCGCTCTTGCGGGGGAGAGGAAGGGGCCCATCGCGAAGCGATGGGAAGGTGAGGTGGCCGTCTCACTCTCCCCCCCGTTCAATCTTTGAGCAATCCGACCAACGGCCTTTAGAACTTGGTGCCGAAGCTGAAGTGAATGCGTTGAAGCTTGTCGAACGATCTATACATGATGGGCTGAGCATAATCCAAACGGATCGGCCCAAAGGGCGAGTCCCAAGTGATACCGATGCCCGCGCTCATATGCAGGCTGTCGTCCGAGGTGATCAAATGTCCCGCAACCGTTTTCTGATCGGAATCGCCGAGGAAGCCGATGTCGCTGAACACATGCGCCTTAATCCCGAGATCGGGCGGCAAAGGCGTCGGCATGGCAAGATTGACGGTCGCCTTCGCATAATTGGTGCCGCCAAGTGCATCCTTGTAAGTGGACGCAGGGTCCAAATCGCGCGAACCTATACCAGCATATTCAAAGCCGCGTAGCGAATCCCCGCCAAGGAAGAACCGTTCGTTAATCCTTGTCGTCCCCTTAAGCGCCCAAATCTGCCCGGCTTCTGCCGTCCCGCTCAAAATCCAGTCGTCCGCAACCGGATAATACTGCGTGCCGCCAACCTTGGCCCGGAACCACTTGCGAGACCCGCCAAGACCGGCAACGTCGGTATCAAGGTGAGTGATAAAGCCCAAAGTCGGATTGAGCTTGCTGTCCCGCGTATCATAAATAAGCGACTGCCCCACGGACGACGTTGTCGAAGAGCCTTCCTGACCGCGAACATAATATGACGCCGAATCCGGCACGTTGGCGATCTCGTCGGCATGGAAGCTGTAGTTGACCTTCTGCCTGATCTCCTCGGACAACGGATACCCCAAACGCAGCGTCGTCCCCGCGCTGTTGAAGTCATAAGAGCTTAAATCCTGATAGTCCGTCTTGGTGGCAAACAAATCGACTCCCGCCGACAGTTTACGGTCGAGGAAGTACGGCTCCGTAAAGCTCATATCAACCTGCTTCGTACGTCCGGAAACCGTCGCCCCGAAGCGCATATCCTGCCCGCGCCCCATAAGGTTGTGCTGGCTGACGCTGAAATTGCCCAACGGGCCGTCGGTCGAAGAGTACCCCGCACCGACCATCGCCTCCCCGGTGGACTTCTCCTTGACATCGACACTGACGTTCGCACGATCCGGCTGCGCCCCTTCCACAGGCGTCACCTTCACATCCGAGAAGAACCCAAGATCCTTGACCTTCTGTTCCGACTTCTTCAAAGCCGAAGCGTTAAACGGATCGTTCTCAGCCAATGTCATCTCGCGGCGAATAACCTTGTCCTGGGTGTTCGCATTGCCGTTGATGTCGATGCGGCCCACATAAACGCGCTCGCCCTGCTTGACGACATAGTTCATGTCGACAGTCTGCGTATCCTTGTGCCTCTCGGGAACAGGCGTGACGGTGGCAAAGGCATACTGCCTGTCGCCAAGAGCGGTCGTCAGCTTCGTAACCGATTTTTCAACGCTATCCGAATTATACCGCTGCCCTTCCTTGGTAAGCACATACTGGCGCAACGTCTCGCTATCCAGTCCCTTGATCTCGCTCGTAACGGCAACCTTGCCGACCTTGTAACGCGGCCCTTCCTCGACCGAGAACGTAATGAAGAAGTCATTGCGATCCGGCGTCAACTCGGCCACCGCCGACAAAACGCGGAAATCCACATACCCCTCGTTCAGATAGAACTTGCGAAGCAATTCCTTATCGTAGTTAAGCCTGTCGGGATCGTAGTAATCCGACGTCGAGAACACGCGCCACCAGGAACTCTCGCGCGTACTGACTGCTTCGCGCAGTTCCCCTTCCGAGAAATGATCGTTGCCGACAAACTTGATGCTCCGAACGCCCGTCCGCGCCCCTTCGACAATCTCGAACACAAGATCGACTCGATTCTGCTCCAGCTTCACGATCTTCGGCTCGACCGTCGCGGCAAACCGCCCCGACCGCCGATACAAATCGAGAATGCGCTGAACGTCCCGCTCGACTCGCGGAAGCGTATAAACCATGCGCGTCTTGACTTGGATTTCCTTTTCCAAATCCTCTTTCGAAACCGCATCATTTCCTTCAAACGCCACCCGGTTGATAACGGGATTCTCTTCAACCTTAACGACAAGCGTGCGCCCCTGCATCTCGAGCGACACGTCCGAGAAAAGCCCGGTCGCATAAAGAGACTTCAAAGCGTCATCGAGCTTCTCCGGCGTAGCCGCTTCGCCCTTGGCGATGCTCAAATAGGAAAAAACGGTTTCAGGTTCGAGTCGCTGAACCCCCTCGACACGAATGTCACCAACAGACGATGGGGAGGGAGGCATAAACGCGGCAGCCTGTCCTGAAGAGAGGCAAAGCAGAAAACCGCAGCCTAGAACCGCACGCAAATGACGCGCCATACTTCCAGCCATAGATGACAAATCCCGTATTGAATCGAACAGGCCGACAGGTTATGAGATTAAGGAATACTGCACAAGCCTTTTATGTCCGTGGGGAATCGCACAATCCCCTTATTTTTCTGGATGTTCCGTTATGTCGTTGACTCCACGTCCACTTGAGATAGCCGCGTTTCTGGACCGTTGCGGTTGGGGTGAGGCGGAAAACCATCCCCTCGACGGCGACTTCTCGACTCGGCGTTACGCGCGTTTGGTTAAGAAATCCGGCGAGAAGGCCGTGCTGATGGATGCAGATGCTGTTCAAAAGACTCCTCAGTTTCTTGCAGTCGCACGTTACTTGCGGAGCCTAGGATTAAAATCGCCCGAGATATATGCCGCCGATGCAGAAGAAGGCTTGGTGCTGATGGAAGACTTCGGCACAAAAAACGTAGGCAGCATGATGAACGCGGGAGAAGCCCCTCTCCCATTTTTGCTCCGCGCCGCCGAAGTCCTCGCCATCCTGCACGCCAAATTCTCTCCCGAAGCCTCCGGCCTTGAGCTGTCCCTTTTCGACAAAGACCGCTTCGCCTCGCAAGTCGAACTCTTCCTCGACTCTTACTTCCCCATCTCCACAAGCAGAGCCGCCTCCGAAGAAGAACGCCAAGAGTTCCGCAGCGCATGGCAATCCGTCCTCGAACCCTTGGACTCCATGCCCAAAAGCCTGCTCCTGCGCGACTTCATGCCCGACAACCTGATGGACCTCCCCGACGGCACCCTAGGCATTCTCGACTTTCAAGACGCGGGCCTTGGCCCCTTGGCTTATGACCTGTCCTCCTTGTGCGAAGAAGTCCGCCGCGACGGAACCTTCGCTTTCCTCCCCGAAGTCATCGACCGCTATCTCGAAATCTCAAAAAGCCCCCTGAGCAAAGAAGACCTGCTCAACGCCTCCACAGTTCTTTCGGCCCAACGCCATATGCGCGTCCTCGGCATCGTCGTGCGCATTTCAATCCGCACGGGAGATTGCGAAAAGTTCCGCTTCCTCCCGCGCATCCGCAAGCACCTCAACAATGTCTTGCAGCACCCGTCGATGCTCCCCGTAAAACAGTGGGTCGACAACTACGACGGCCTCCTGCAATGAAGCTTTCGTCAACAGCGATGGTTCTCGCCGCAGGCCTCGGAAAGCGCATGAGACCCCTCACGCTCGCCAAGCCCAAGCCGCTCCAAATCGTCGGCACCAAAACGATGCTCGACCACGCACTCGACAAACTCGTCGCCGCAGGCATCAAACGTGCCGTCGTCAACACCCATTACCTCGCCGAGCAAATCGAAGCCCACCTCCAATCCCGCCGCGATCTCGACATCATCATCTCTCACGAAGATAGCCTTCTCGACACCGGCGGCGGCATAGCCAAGGAGCTCCCCCACTTCGAAGGCCTCCCCTTCTTCGCACTCAACGCCGACCTCCCGTGGTTCGACGACAGCGAACCCAGCCTCACGCGCATGGAGAACGCATGGCATCCCGAAATAATGGATGTCCTCCTCCTCATATCCAGAACAGGCCAAGCGCGCGGCTTCGCTCCCACCGGCGACTTCGCAATGAGCGATACAGGGCAACTCCGCCGCAAAGACATTCCCCCTCCGCGCCCCTACGTCATGACCGCCGCCCAAATCCTGAAACCGGAACTCTTCGCCAATCCCCCCTCTCCGGTTTTCTCCAACAACATCATCTGGACCGAAGCCGAGAACAAAGGCCGCCTCTTCGGCATCGAACACACCGGAACCTGCTATCACGTAGGCACGCCCGAAGACCTCCAAACCGCAAACGACCTTATAGCCTCCGGCAAAGGATGGCGCGTTTGAAGCACGTCACCACCATAGCCCCGGATTTGCCGTTCCTCGACACGCTGGCATCTGAACTATGGAACCAAACCGGCGGCGACGGCTTCAAGCTCTCAAAGCACCTAATCTTGCTCCCGACGCGCCGCGCGTGCCGCCTTCTCGGCGCTGCCTTCGCGAAAATGGGAAACGGTAAACCCGTCCTCCTCCCCCGCATGAGGCCGCTCGGCGACATCGACGAAGATGAAATGTCCTTCGCCGACGACGCGTTCGCCGATCAACGCCCCGCAATTCCGCCCCTAAGAAGGCTGATGCTCCTAACCCAACTCGTCAAGCGCCGCGACCCTGCCCAAACGTGGGACCAAGCCGCCTTGTCTGCCGATGCCTTGGCGCGCTTCCTCGACCAAGTCCAGATCGACCAAGGCGACATCGCCAAGCTTCCCTCGCTCATCGAAGACCAGCAGCTCGCGCAGCATTGGCAAGAGACTCTCCAGTTCCTTGAGATCGTAACAAGAAACTGGCCCGCCATCCTCGCGGACTCCGGCTGCCAAGACCCGATGGAACGCCGCAACGCCATCATGGCCGCCCAAGCCGAGCTTTGGAAAAAGTCGCCCCCCGGCTTCCCCGTCATAGCCGCAGGCTCCACCGGATCGGTCCCCGCAACGGCAACATTGCTCAACGCCATTTCCGAGCTTCCTCACGGAACCGTTATCCTTCCGGGCCTTAACCGCGCCATGCCCGACACGGACTGGGACATCCTCGATGAAACCCACCCCCAGTTCACCATGAAGAGGCTTCTCAAAAAGCTGGGCGTCGAGCGAAAAAGCGTCACAGACTTTTCCCCCTCTCCCCGCCCTCCCTCCTCCCGCATCGCCCTCCTCACCGAAGCCATGCGCCCCGCCAACTCCACCGACGAATGGCGTCAACTCCACGGAAAGCTCTCGCCGGACTCGATCAAAGGCCTAACCCGCCTCACCCTCGACCACCCTCAAGAAGAAGCGCAAGTCATCGCCTTGCGCATGAGAAATATCCTCGAAGCGCCTGATAAAACAGCAGCTTTCGTCACCGCAGACCGCGACCTCGCCCGCCGTGTCGCCTCCTTGCT
>CAZLIG010000066.1:9961-10751 GCA_964559415.1 uncultured Rhodospirillaceae bacterium | reverse complement strand
ACAAGGCTTCTCGGCATTGGGGCGATTGCGGCGTTTGTCATGGCTGCTATGACGATGTTTTTTCCTTCCCGGATTGGGGAAGGAATGACCTTCGCTTTTGGCGGACAGTTTATCGATGACGGGTTTGCGAGATTTGCGAAGGGGATCGTTCTCCTTGTTTCGTCGTTCTCGATCCTTCTTTCGTGGAACTTCTTCGAGAAAGAAGGGCAGGCTCGTGCGGAGTATTCCGTGCTGATCCTTTTTGCGACGCTGGGCATGATGCTCATGATTTCGGCGAACGATCTGCTTTCGCTCTATGTCGGGCTCGAACTGCAAAGCCTGTCGCTTTATGTTCTGGCTGCGCTTCATCGCGACGATCCGAGGTCGAGCGAGGCGGGATTGAAGTATTTTGTGCTTGGGGCTTTCTCCTCGGGGATTCTTCTGTACGGACTGTCGCTCATTTATGGATTTGCGGGGACCATTGAATTCGAAGCGCTTTCAAGCGCGTTGCCGGGGAAAGCGCACTTGGGCGTGGTCGTCGGCGTGGTTTTTGTTTGTGCTGGGCTTGCTTTCAAGTTGGCGGGCGTGCCGTTTCATATGTGGGCGCCGGATGTTTATGAAGGTGCACCTACTCCTGTGACTGCGTTTTTTGCTTCGGCTCCCAAGCTTGCGGCTTTGGCCTTGCTGACTCGGTTTTTGCTCGTTCCGGCCGGCGGCATTTCGGAGGAATGGCGGCAGGCTCTTGTGTTTATTTCTGTAGCGTCCATGATTTGGGGGGCGTTTGCGGGGCTTGCTCAGGTGAATTTGAAGC
>CAZLIG010000066.1:7460-9951 GCA_964559415.1 uncultured Rhodospirillaceae bacterium | reverse complement strand
TTGGCGTATAGCGCGATCTCCAATGTCGGGTATCTGCTTGTGGGGATTATTGCGGGCGGGCAGGCGGGCATTCACGCGGTTCTCATTTACTTTGCGATTTATGCCCTGAATACCCTCGGCGCGTTTGCAGTCATTTTGTGCATATGGAGGAGTGGCAGGCTGGTTGAGACTGTTGGCGATCTTTCGGGGCTTTCCAAGACTAACCCTGTGTTGGCATTGGCGATGGCCGTTCTCATGTTTTCCCTTGCGGGCATTCCTCCGCTTGCAGGGTTTTTTGGGAAGTACTTTGTGTTTCTTTCCGCCGTGGAGGCGGGATTTACGTCGTTGGCTATTATTGGCGTTTTGGCGAGCGTTGTGGCGGCTTTCTTTTATCTGCGCATCGTCAAGGTTATGTACTTCGATGAACCGGTCTTGGGGATCGATCCGTTGCCGGGTTGGAGCGTCAAGGCGGTTGTGGGGGTGGCGGCGGTTGCGATGGTGCTCATTACCGTTTTGCCCTCGCCACTCATTGATGGCGCGTTGAAGGCGGCACGGAGTTTTTCGGGGCTTGTGTAGGGCAGAAGCAGCGGCTTTTTTTGATTGAGGAAAAATAAATGGGATCCGTGCCTTCGCGGGGATGACGGGGGAGCTGCAAAACCACCTCACCTTCCTATCGCTTTGCGATGGGCCCCTCCCTCTCGCAATCGCGGCGGAGAGGGAACTATATTGGGGATGTTTGCGCGGCGATGACGGTGTCTTTATAATGATATCCATTGTTTCGTGTGGGGGGCCGATGGCTTTGCTTATCTTTGACTGCGACGGCGTTCTTGTGGACTCGGAGATTCTCCATTCGCAGATTGAAGCGGATATGGGCAGGGAGATTTTGGGGATCGAGAGAGATCAACGGGAGCACAATAGCCTGTTCTGCGGGCGTGGGCTGAAAGAGGTGTTTTTGGCTTGGGAAAAGGAAAGCGGCAGAAGGCTCCCGGAAGGGTTTGTGGAGGAAATGGCGCGGCGTAAGAATGAAGCGTTTTCTACGATGCTTAAGCCCATTCCTTATGTCGGTGAGGCTTTAAAGGAACTTCAGGGACTTCCTCGGTGCGTGGCGTCGGGTACTCCTTTGCCGACGCTGGAGATTGAATTGCGGGCGACGAAGCTTTTTGATTTCTTTGCGCCGCACTTGTTCTCGTCGACGGCGGTCGCTCGGGGAAAGCCTGCACCAGACATTTTTCTTTATGCGGCACAGCAGATGGGGGTTGAGCCGGAGGCGTGTCTTGTTATCGAGGATAGCATTCATGGAGTCGCGGCGGCGAGGGCGGCGCATATGCGGGTCATTGGATTTGTGGGCGGCAGTCATTGTCTTGAGGGCCATGCGGAGAAGTTGAAGGATGCGGATATCTTACTTAGCGATATGCGAAAGCTGCCTGCGCTCGTGATGGATTTTTTTGCAGGAAGAGAAGTTGATGCGGTTTGATGTTCGCCGAGTTGAGATGACCCCTAGTACTAACGACGAGGTGAAAAAGGCCGCGCTTTCGGGCGCTGCCGAGGGGGTGGCGATTGTTGCTTCCAATCAGACCTCGGGGCGGGGGCGTCATGGGAGGGGATGGCAGTTCCTGTCCGGGAACCTCGCTTTTTCCGTTTTGTTGCGCCCGCCTCTGCCGGTGTCGTTGTGGGGGTGCTACAGCTTTGCGGTGAGCGTTGCGGTTGGGGATGCTCTTTGCGCTTATCTGCCCGAGGATGCCGTGCAGCTCAAGTGGCCGAACGATGTACTTGTGAACGGGAAGAAGATTTGCGGGATATTGCTTGAGGCAGGGGAGGGGTGGCTTGTGGCGGGGATCGGCGTGAATGTTCGGCAGGTTCCGAGGTCACCGCGCTATCCATCGACAAGCCTGTTGTCGGAGAGGGCGGAGGCGTGTTCCGCAAGCGAGGTGATGGACGGGATATTGAGCCGCCTTGGTTTTTGGTACGAGTGCATGAACAAGGAGGGGTTTGCGCCTGTGAGGAAGGCCTGGTTAGCGCGTGCCCGGAAGGGGCTGATGCATGTTCGGATTCCGACGGAGGCGCAGGAGATTCATGGGGAGTTTGCGGATTTGGATGAGAATGGGAATCTCCGTTTGTGGCTGCAGGACGGGAGCGAGAGGCGGGTTAGTGCGGGGGATGTGTTTTTTTGAGGGGACGGTTTCTGCGAGTGGTTACGGTTCTCCGGGCTTGGGCGCGGGGGGAGTGTTGGGGATTTTTATTTTATCGGTTCGTTCGGGGGTGAGGCGGTTCCAGATTCCTTTTGTGAGCATTTCTTTGTGGTAGCGGATCAGGGTGTATAGGCGCATTGCCGATGATGCCGGTTCATCGAAGGGTGTTTTTGTGTAGCAGGGCAGGGCGCGGCAATACTGTCCCTTTTGCTCGTTGCAGTTCGGGGTTAGGGATAGGTTTTTGACGACGCTTTCTTCGTTTTGTTCAAGGCACCGGCGAAGTTTTTCACCGAGGTCGTCTTGGCGCGCGATGAATTCCAAAC
>CAZLIG010000066.1:6980-7450 GCA_964559415.1 uncultured Rhodospirillaceae bacterium | reverse complement strand
GGTCCGGCGGAGCCTAGATAATGGGACGCAAGCTTGTCGGTTCGAGTTTTTATGCCTGACGCAAGAGACTCCATAAGGTGCTCCTGCCATTTATAGAGTCCGTAATAGGAGACTGCCATAAAGCCGTAGAGGCCGAGGTTTTTGGCGAGGGCTGCTTGAGGCGGAAGAGCGTTGTCGAGGAAGAGGGAACTTACGGCGGCTGCCGCACCTCCGACCATTACGAAATCGTTTGCGGTGTTTAGTGCGTCGCGGATTTTGGTGTGGGCTAGCCGTTGGGTCGCAATTTGGCTGGCTACGCGGAACAGTGAATAATCTTTTTCTTTTTGCGACGCAGAGGGCTCGGTGAGGGGAATTGTCACATAGCCGAGGGTTGCGGTTGTGTCGTAGAAGTTCTCCGATGCTTTTCGGGCGTCGCTTGGGTGGAGGGGGGCGATTTTTGCGGGGTCGATGTTGTGGCCTTCAACGAGACG
>CAZLIG010000066.1:0-6970 GCA_964559415.1 uncultured Rhodospirillaceae bacterium | reverse complement strand
GTTCTTTCCACGGCATTCCGGCAGTCACGAGCAATTTGAGCTCATCGCCAAGGCTGCGTTGGCGGTAGACATCCTCTTTTCTCTTTAGGGTCCCCCACATAAGGCCGATGCCTATGCCGAGGGTCAGCGTGTCCAGAGATGCCGCCGCGAGTGCCGGTATTGCCCATGTTAAAGCGGTTGGGACGGCGTGAGAAAGGAAGCTCCTGTTGTTCTCGCGGTGGAGCACTTTTATTTCTTGTTCGACAAGCTGTTCTTTATCGGGGGCCACACACTGTCTCCGGGATACGCATTAGAGCGGGATAGGTTGTCATTGTTCGTTTTGGTAAGAACAAAATGGGATCCCCGCCTTCGCGGGGATGACGGGGGAAGATGAAAAAGCTCTTCCTAAATTCCGTACATTCCTTTTCGTCAGGCCGTTAAAAATGCTCTTCACTAACAGGCTGTTAAGCCGGAGCCAAGGCTAATTTGTTACTGCTTTGGCAAAAAGCAATGTCCTATCGTCGGGAAGGTTCTTTCTCTCACCTCGTTAGCGTATTTTCCTACCGCGTCGGAGATGATGGGGGACAGTTCGACATAGCGTTTGGCGAACTTCGGCGTGAAGGCCGAGAACATTCCGATGATGTCATCGACAACCAGAATCTGGCCGTCGCAGGCTGGGGAGGCTCCTATGCCTATGGTCGGGATTTTGACGGCTTCGGTGATGTCCTTCGCGACGGGTTCGATTGTCCCTTCGATCACGAGGGAAAAGGCCCCGGCGTCGGCGATGGCTTTGGCGTCGGCCATGACTTTTTGGGCCCCTGCGTCGCCGCGTCCTTGAATCTTGAAACCGCCCATCTTTTCTACGGATTGGGGCATGAGGCCTACGTGGCCCATGACGGGGACGCCGTTATCCACGAGGTAGCGGACGGTTTCAGCAAGCTCCTGCCCGCCTTCAGGTTTGACGGCGGCGCATCCGGTTTCCTTTATGATGCGCTGGGCGTTTTTCAGGGCTAGTTCTTTAGAGCTTTCATAGGTACCGTAAGGCATATCGACGACTACGAGGGCGTGTTGGGCGTTGCGCACAACGGCGGCTCCGTGGGCGATCATCATGTCGATGGTGACGGGAAGGGTGTTTTCGAAGCCGTAGACAACCATTCCGAGAGAGTCGCCTACAAGGATTACGTCCACCAGAGGGTCGATAATCTTGGTCATCGGTGCGGTGTAAGAGGTTAAGCAGACGATGGGTTTTCCACCTTTGACGATATCCTTAACTTCGAGTTTCATGGCGCTTTCCCTTCTTGAGACCTTCCAGACCTGAGGCCTTGAGAACGCAATTTGCCATTTTGCTTATGTGGAATCTAGTGTAGTGTTCTGCGTTTGTTTTTTGCAGCGCAAGAAAGAAAAGGGGGAAAGATGAAACATTCTGCCAGAATACTCATGTCCCTGTCCGTTTTTGTGTTCCTTTTGGCGGTCGGAATTCATTCCGTTCGGGCCGAAATCATTGAAAAAGACGTGCCTTGCGAGATGGACAAGTCCGGCAAGTGCCACCACTGGTGGCCCAAGATATCGGCCATCGAGGGGTGGCATGAGGAAGATGCCTCCGAAATCAATCTTGCGACCCTTGTTCAGGACGGGTTTAAGCTCGAAAACGCGCCTGTTATCCTGTATGCAAATGCCGTCCACAAGTCGAATTTTCCCGACACTAAATCCGTCGACGACTTTATTGCCAAGGACAGGGGGAACTCCAACTCCGTTACTTCGGACGAGGGGACCATGAAGACCGGAGACGATCAAGAACTCCGGGTGATTTCGTTCTTCCCGTCCAAGCAGGAAAAGGAAGGCAAGTGGGAGATGGTTGCTTACGGTAACGAAGGCGATTTTTACCTTATTCTTGCTGTTGCAACGAAGTCCGAAGCCGACTTAAAAAAGGCTAAGGACGACTATAAGACATTTGTTGAAGCCTATAAGGCAAAACCTTAACGAGAGAACATGACTAGCAAAGTATCACACTATAAGGGCGGCGTTGATGCGCTGCTGGCAGAACACGGCATGTCGAAGCAGGAGTACGATGTGCTCCTCAAGGTGATCGGGCGGGAACCCACGGTAGCCGAGTTCGGCGTTGCAGCCGCGATGTGGTCCGAGCACTGCTCGTACAAGTCTACGCGGGTTTGGCTCAAACAACTTCCGACGAAGGCTCCGCACGTTATCTGCGGTCCCGGCGAGAACGCGGGAGTCATCGATATCGGCGATGGGCAGGCGGCTATCTTCAAGATGGAGAGCCATAACCATCCTTCGTATATCGAGCCGTATCAGGGCGCTGCCACGGGCGTGGGCGGAATTTTGCGCGATGTGTTTACGATGGGGGCAAGGCCCGTTGCCAATATGAACGCTCTGCGTTTCGGTGCGGTCGATCATCCGAAGACCAAATCTTTGGTGGCGGGCGTTGTCGCAGGCATTGGGGGATATGGAAATTGCGTGGGCGTTCCGACTGTGGGCGGCGAGACGAATTTCCATGCGAGTTACAATGGCAATATTCTTGTCAATGCCATGACGGTCGGCGTTGCGGATGCCAACAAGATTTTCTATTCGGCGGCTGCGGGTGTCGGCAATCCTGTGGTTTACGTGGGATCGAAGACGGGCCGGGACGGCATTAAGGGCGCTACGATGGCTTCCGGCGAGTTCAACGAGGACTCCGAAAACATGAGGCCGACCGTTCAAGTCGGCGATCCGTTTGTCGAGAAGCTTGTGCTTGAGGCTTGCCTTGAGTTGATGGCGACGGATGCGATTATATCAATTCAGGACATGGGCGCTGCGGGGCTGACGTCCTCAGCGGTGGAAATGGCATCGAAGGGCGGATTGGGGATTGAGCTTGATCTCGACAAGGTTCCGCTTCGCGAAGAAGGAATGTCCGCTTACGAAATTATGCTTTCCGAAAGCCAGGAGCGTATGTTGCTGGTGCTTAAGCCCGGACGGGAAGCCGAGGCTGAATGCATCTTCAAGAAATGGGAACTCGATTTTGCGGTTATCGGCTCGCTGACGGATACGGGGCGCATTGTTTGTATGCGCAACGGCGAAAAGGAAATTGATATTCCGGTTGATCCACTGGTGGAACAGTCTCCGGTTTACAACAGGCCTTGGGAGCCGACGCCGCCTCAGGCGGAGATTGCGGCCTCGAGTTATCCGCTATCCAAGGGCGAGACGGCGTTGAGCATTTTGAAGAAACTTCTTGGGACGCCGGATTTGTGTTCGAAGAAGTGGATATGGGAGCAGTACGACAGCCTTGTGCGTGCGAATACGGCTCAGGGGCCGGGCGGCGATGCTGCCGTTGTTCGGCTTGACGACAGCACTAAAGCTTTGGCCATTTCGACGGATTGTACGCCTCGGTATTGCGCGGCCGATCCGGTTGAAGGAGGCAAGCAGGCGGTTGCTGAAACGTGGCGCAATATTTGCGCAGTGGGGGCGAAGCCTCTGGCCATTACCGACAACATGAATTTCGGCAACCCCGAAAAGCCGCGCATTATGGGGCAGTTTGTGGGGGCGGTTCAGGGGATTAAAGAGGCTTGTCTTGCGCTCGATTATCCCGTCGTTTCGGGGAATTGCAGCCTTTATAACGAAACGTCAGGCAATCCCATTCTGCCTGCGCCTGCGATTGGCGGCGTTGGCCTGATGCGCGATGTGACCAAAACGGTCGGCATTGCTTTGAAAGGCGAAGGCGAGACTGTTTTTGTTCTTGGGGAAACCAAAGGCCATATCGGGCAGTCAATTTACCTTCGCGAGATTTTTGGGAAAGAAGAGGGGACGCCCCCCAAGGTCGATTTGCAGAATGAGCGCAAGCATGGCGAGTTTGTGAGGGAACTCATTGATGCCGGACTTTTGACTTCGTGCCATGACGTCTCGGACGGCGGCTTGCTCGTTGCTTTGGCAGAGATGGCCATGCCTAACGGCATTGGATTCGTCAGCGAGAAGGATGGCGATGCCGGTTTCTGGTTTGGGGAAGATCAGGGGCGCTATGTTTTGGCAACGCGGTCTCCAGCGGTCGTGGTCGAGAAAGCGACTAAAGCAGGAGTCCCGCTGACGAAGCTTGGAGAGGCCAAGGGCAGCGAGATCAAGGTCGGAGGAGAGAGCGTTTCCGTAGCTGAACTGCGGCAGGTTCACGAGTCGTTTTTGCCAAATTATATGTCATGAACCCGATGCAGCTTTTTCGCGAAGCCTTGGCAAAATCAAGGATTGTTGCAATCCTTAGAAATCTTGCGCCGAAGGATGCCGTGGCGATCGGCGAGGCTCTCTTGAGCGAAGGAATTTCCGTGATGGAGGTTCCTTTAAATGGCGCTAATGCTTGGGAAGCTCTTACTGCTCTTTCCGAGGGGCTTGGTTCGAGGGCTTTCGTCGGGGCGGGGACCGTCTTGTCGGCGGAGGATGTTGGCGAAGTTCATGCCAAAGGCGGACGTTTCGCTCTTTCGCCCAATATGGACCCTGAGGTTATCGGTGAGGCCACCCGGCTCGGAGTTGCCTTCATTCCCGGTGTGGCAACGCCTACAGAGGCTTTTGCGGCGGTTAAACTTGGAGCCGCAGCGCTCAAGCTATTTCCGGGGCCGTGGTTCACGCCTTCCGTTATTAAGGCGTTGCAGACGGTTCTGCCGCCCGATGTTCCTCTTTTGCTTTCCGGGGGAATAAATTCCGGCAACATTAAACAATATGCGGATATAGGCGTTGCGGGATTTGGGATTGCCACGGCGGTATTTGAACCGGGCATCAGTTCCGAGGAAGTCGCGCAGAGGGCCAAGAAGCTGGTCTCAGCTCTTTCCGGAGGAGAGTGACATGCCAATGACAGAAGAAGAGATTGTTCGGCTGATCAAGGATGCGTTGCCGGACTCCTACATTGAGCTAAAAGATTTGAGGGGGGATGGCGACCATTATCAAGCCTATGTCGAGAGCCGTGCGTTTATCGGAAAAACCCGCGTGCAGCAGCATCAGATGGTCTATGCCGCTTTGCAGGGACGTGTTGGCGGGGTGCTGCACGCTTTGACGCTCAGCACAGCCATTCCTCAGAAATAAGGTTATTACTCGCCTCTGCATGAGCCGAACGATGTTAGGGAACTGCGCGTCATGGTTGTCCTGTCGCAGACGAGACGTTTGCCTTTTGGTGCGATTACGAGAATCGCGGCGATGGCACCGATGCCGAGCACGATGAAAAGAATTTGGAAAACTCGAACCGAAATGCCGCTTCCTTCGTTCTTGGCCGGAGGTGCTTTTCTGCGTCTGAACTTGGAGGGCGGGGGTGTTTCTGGTGGAAACATGATTAACCTTAAACAAAGCTTCGCTCGAAACTAGAAACCCCCCTCCGGGTTGTCAAGAATGTCTCTCGATCTCCTTGAGGCTTTGATGCATAATGTCGCGCCTTGGGAGGCTTTTTTCATGATCAATCCTGCCGTTGCTGAACGAATTAGAGCGGAAATCACGACGCATGACGTCGTGCTCTATATGAAGGGGACTCCCGTGTTTCCGCAGTGCGGTTTTTCGGCGCAGGCTGTGCAAATTCTTTCCATGCTCGGCGTTAACTTCAGAGCTATCGACGTTCTTGCCGATCCGGGCCTTCAGCAGGGCATCAGGGACTACAGCAATTGGCCCACGCTGCCGCAGCTCTACATCAAGGGTGAGTTTATGGGCGGCAGCGATATCATGCGTGAGATGGTTCAGGAGGGGGAGCTTCAGCAACTTTTGGCTCAAAAAGGCATTCCCTTTGATGATCGTTAATCTACTTTATCTGACTATTTCGATATGACGTTGTTTTGCTTGGGGAAAAGACGCGCCCCTTGATGTGGGGGTAGAAGGGGTGAATACGCAGAAAGCTTTCCTTTTTCTCATTTATCATTTATGAAGTGATTCCAGCCGAAAGCTAAAAGTTGAATGTCGGGCTGAGCCAAAAGGCTCGGCGTGGTTTTGTTGTTGTTTTCATTACCGAAAGGCTATTTCGATGCAGACTGTTTTGCTTGTCATCCAGTTGCTGGTCGCCATTGCGTTGGTTGCCGTTATCCTGTTGCAGAAGACTGCGGCGGATGGGGGCGGTCTTGCGGGGGGCAGTACTATGGGCGGGTTGTTTACGGCCCGTGGATCGGCAAATTTCCTCACGCGGCTTACCGCCATTCTGGCGACCGCGTTTATCGTCATCTGCCTCGTGCTCGGCGCTATGGCAAGCCGCCACAACAAGACGGGCAGCATTGTCGATCAGATTGCCCCTGTGGCTCCGGCAGAACAAAGCGCGCCAAAGAGCGAGGCTCCGAAGGCTCCTTCATCTGGGCCAACGGTTCCATTGGCGAAGTAAGTACGCTTTTTTGAGTTCCGGATTTTTTTGCAGGCGGGGATTAGGATGACACGTTTTATTTTTATTACCGGCGGGGTGGTGTCCTCATTGGGTAAGGGCATCGCGTCGTCGGCCCTCGGAGCTTTGCTTATGGCGCGCGGATACAAGGTGCGCCTTCGCAAGTTGGATCCCTATCTTAACGTCGATCCCGGCACCATGTCGCCTACTCAGCACGGCGAAGTTTTTGTGACTGACGATGGGGCTGAGACCGATCTCGACCTCGGCCACTATGAACGCTTCACGGGCGTGGCGTCGCGGCAGAGCGACAACGTTACCTCGGGGAGCATCTACTCCGATGTTATCGCGAAGGAACGTCGCGGCGACTATCTTGGCGGCACAGTGCAGGTCATTCCTCATGTGACCGATGCGATCAAGGACTTCATTCGCGCTGATTTGACAGACGAGGATTTCTGCCTTTGCGAAATCGGCGGCACTGTGGGCGATATCGAAGGACTGCCCTTTCTTGAAGCCATTCGGCAGTTGCGCAACGAAGAAGGTTCGGAAAATTGCCTGTTTATTCACGTGACCTTGCTGCCGTTTATCCGGTCGGCAGGGGAACTCAAGACAAAGCCTACACAGCACTCCGTTAAAGAGCTTTTGAGCGTAGGCATTCAGCCGGAAATCCTGCTG
>CAZLIG010000065.1:0-10821 GCA_964559415.1 uncultured Rhodospirillaceae bacterium | reverse complement strand
AAACGACACCCCGCTCTTCATCTCCCACAAGCCCGTCTCAACCAAGCTTCGCGCCCTCCGGCAAGACGCAAGAGACAGACAACTCGAAGAATACCGCCGCCTCTTCTACGTCGCGATGACCCGCGCCTCCCGCCGCCTCTACATCTGCGGCTTCCAAGGCGGCACCGACGACACCGCCACCGACAACTGGTACAGCCTAGCCGTCTCAGGCCTCAAACCTTTGCACCAAGACTATCTTCCCCCCGAACCCGACGGCCCCACCCCCATCATCACCTTCGCCGACGCCCCCTTGCCGTCAGCCAAGATGCCTGAACCCCATCCCGCGCAACCCTCCGCCCGCGCGCTCCCCCAATGGGTCCTCGAAAAAGCCGAAGCCCCCGAACCTCCAACGCCCGCCGCCCCCTCCTACGCGACCGGCATCTCCGCCGCGACCCCCGACGCCGCCTTCGCCAGAGGCCGCCTCATCCACCGCCTCCTGCAAAGCCTGCCCGACATTCCCGCTGAAAAACGCGCCTCCGCCATAACCCGCTTCCTCGCGCAGCCCTCTCAAAACCTGACGCAAGACCAGCGCACCGAAATCGCCGCAGAAGTCGAGCGCCTCATCGCGGACGAAAAATTCATCGCCCTCTTCTCCTCCGAAAGCATCGCCGAAGTCCCCCTCACCGGCTCGATCGACGGCGCAAGCGTCTTCCGCCAAATCGACAGGCTGTGCCTGAAAGAGAACGAAGTCTGGATCGTCGATTACAAAACCAACCGTCCCCCCCCTCAACGAGAGCAAGACGTCCCCGCCATCTACCGCCGCCAACTTGAGGAATACCGCGTCCTCCTGTCCGCCATTTACCCGGCCAAAAAAATCCGCACCTTCCTCCTGTGGACCTACGCCCCCCTCCTCATGGAAATCGAATAGGATCAAAATTATTGATTTGGCTTTTCCTGCCCAAAATGTTAATGTTTGGTTAATTCAACCCCCTCACCGATTCCCCATGAACATTACAGTCAACGTCGAGTGTTCCCCTGAAGAAGCCCGGGCCTTTCTAGGGCTTCCCGATGTCGCGCCGATGCAAAAAGCGCTGATGAACGATCTTGAGCAAAGGCTCAGAGCGAACATTCAGGCAATGAGTCCCGACGTCATGTTCAAAACATGGCTCCCCGCCAGCCTGCAGAACGTCGAACAAGCGCAGAAAATGTTCTGGTCTCAAATCCAGCAAACAATGAACGGCCTCGCCTCAACGACGACAAACGCGATGCTCTCCTTCGCCGATCGCGCCGACAAGAGATAAGCCTTGTCTATTTACGCCGAAACCGAGCGAACCATCCTGAGGTCGCTCGATAGAAGTGAATTGCCGCGACTCGTGGAATTGCTGGACGTGTGGGAAGTAGCACGCTGGCTAACCGTGCTCCCCTATCCATACACAATGAGAAACGCCGAAGACTTCTACATCGACATGAGCACCGCTGCGGCGACAGGCACACCCCAGTTTTACGCCGTTTCGCTCAAACCCGATAACCTCTTGATCGGCGGCATAGCGCTGCACCCGCCCCGCTGGGAATCCGCCGAAGACGGCGAACTGGAAATCGGCTACTGGCTAGGCAAAGACTACTGGGGACAAGGCCTAATGACCGAAGCCGCCCGCCCGGTCGTAAAAATGGCTTTTGACCGTTTAGGAACGAATGCGCTAGTCGCCACAACGGCCCTCGACAACATGGCCTCAAAGAACGTCTTGCAAAAATTGGGCCTCCGCAATATGGGCACAGTCCCAAGAGACTACTCCGTGCTGCGCGGAGGAGATATGATGATCAAATGGATGTTAACGCGCGCCGAATGGATGTAACCATAGCCGAAAGAAATTATCCTCTCCGCCTCGAACAGTGCCAACGCAGATTACCAGGTTATATAAATGGAAGAAAAAAATCCCCCCCGCCCCTCCTGCTTTTACAGCAAGCCCCTGCTCCCTCTGAGCGCCACGCGCCCCATGACCTTGGTCTCGGCAATGGTCCTCATAGACAACGAGAACCGCTTCCTCCTCGCCCAGCGCCCCCAAGGAAAATCGCACCCAGGCCTGTGGGAATTCCCCGGCGGCAAAGTAAAAAAGAACGAGCTCCCCGAAGAAGCGCTTGTCCGCGAGATGCGCGAAGAACTCGATATCACCGTCGCCGCAGGCTGCCTCTTCCCGCTGACCTTCGTCTCCTATCCCTACACCGAATTCCACCTGCTGATGCCCATCTACGCCTGCCGCGTCTGGGAAGGAACGCCAAAACCCCTCGAAGGCCAAAACATCGCCTGGGTCGCCAAGAAGGACGCGCACAAATACGCCCTCCCCCCCGCCGACGAGCAAATCCTGCCATCTCTCTTGGAGCTAATATAAGAAAGCGAAGCGGGCCCTACCCCTCTTCCATATGCAGCAACGCCGCATTACTGAGCGCGAGCGCCACAGTCGGAATAGCCCAAGCCGCCAGCACCACCGGCAAAGTCTGATTGACTCCCAACGCGTTCACGACATTGTTAAGCGTATAAATAAAGCTGCCGACCACAATCCCCGCAATAATCATCGAGGTCACGCCGCCCCTCCTGTTCATCCGCAAAGCGAACGCCGCCGCAAAGAACACCATCGAGCAGAGCAGCAAAGGCTGTGAAAGCATGCTCTGAAACGCCAACTGATGCCGCGTCTGAGGCAACCCGATGGTCTTGAGCGCCCGAATGAACCTTGGCATCTCCCAAATCGAAATCGTATTCGGCGCCGCCATGCTCTCCTGAATTTTCCCCACGGTCAGAACGGTAGGCAACCGCCACTCCTCCACGTGCTCCGCCGGATACTGATCCATGTTGATCCACGCGTCGCGGAACGACCACTCTCCTTGCTGCAACTCCGCCCGAGGCGCATCCACTCGCCCCAAATATCTTTCTTCATTGTCATAAATGAAGACGGTCACGGGAGCCAGCACCAGCGGCAACATCTCGACATGGTCGGCATGAAGCAAATACCTCTTTCCGCCTTCGCTCTGCCGCAACCACAGCCCGGCCCCCGTAAGCTCAAACGTCGGCGCGTGCGCGAAATACCTCATTTCGAGTTTCTTATACCGCGCATTCATGCTGGCCCCGAGCGGATTGATGATCGTGACATTCAAAATCGCGAAGCAAAGCGTAATAAACAAAGCGGGCCGCATAAACTGCCAAGCCGAAATCCCGAACGACCGCGAGACGATCAGCTCCTGACTCCGCGTCAGTCTCCAGAACGTAAAAAGCCCCGTAAAGAGCACAACAAACGCAAGAATGCGCTGAATAGTCTCCGGCAGCTTATAAAGCCCCATCTTCAGAACGAGACTGAACCCAATTTCCTGATGCCCAACCGCGCGGCGCATCAGCTCGGCCACCTCGAACAGGAAAACGATCCCGACAAGCCCGCCAAGGAACACAAGGAACCATAAAAGAAACTGCCGCCCGAAATAGCGCTCCAAAACCCACCGCTCACTCATGAGAAAACCCTCCTCATAACGCGCGGCCAAAGCCTCAGGCGCCTCGACAAGGCGCGCCTCGGAAAGTAATCGCCGCTAAGGAACGCCATGCCGACAGGAATCGGCAACAGCGCCGCCGCATACAAAAGAGGCGTCAATAAGCTGTTACGCGCAATCATGCTGTTCAACGTCATAAACGAAGCCTGCGTCACAACCATGGCGACCGAGGCCGCCAGAATGCGCTTCCCGATCCCGCGCCTATTGAACCCCGGAGCCATAACAGCCGCCAGCGCAATAAAGGTGTACGCAAACGACAAAAGCGGCGTCGCCAACCGCGAATTCAGCTCGCCCCAAAACCGCGAAATCGGTCCGCGCGCCCTCAAAAGATCGGGAGCCGGATTAATCAGCTCGCGAATGGTCAGCTGCCGGGGGTCGGGCAGTCTCTTGGACGGAGCATTCCGCAACGCCTCAAGATCAAGCACATACTGGTCGAAAGCGAGTTCCGAAAGCCTTCCGGTCTTGCGGTCGAATTCCTGCCTCCGCCCGTTAAAGATCATCATGCGGGCATCGTTCTCCCCGCCCACGACCTCTCCGGTATCCGCCATCGTCGTAATCGTTTTATCCGGCTCCCTGACATCCTGAATAAGAATGCCCTGCAAGGTGCTGCCCTGCCCCCGCTTGTTGGCATAAAACGTCAGTCCATCGGAAAGATCGTTAAACGTCCCCGGATGAGACAGAAACACGGCATAACTGTCGCGCATCTTGTATTGAAGCGACACCGCGCTCCGGCTCGCCGCAGGCGTAATCCACAACGTCAAAGCCGCGCAAAGGGCCAACACCGCCCCCGCAAGAAGCAACGCAGGCTGGATGAGCCTTAGCGGGCTGACCCCCGCCGACCGCATAACGACAAGCTCGCTATCCATGGCAAGCTTGTTGTAAATAAAAACCACAGCGATCCCGAGCCCGAGCGGCATGATAAGCGGGAGGACCGCGAGAGCCGAAAGCCCCAAAAGCTCAAAGAAAATCAAAATCGTCGCTGAGTTTTCAATGACTAAAGAGAGCAAGTGAAAGGACTGAGCGAACAGCACGACAAACGTGACCGCCCCGGTGGCAAAGGCAAAAGCGGTCGCAAGCTGGCGAAGAAGATAAATCGTCAGAATTCTGTTCATACAGTAGGATATAGCAATGCCCGATTAAATACTCTAGTGTTGTTAAAAATGCAAAATGCCTAAGGAATACATCATGCTGAAAATAAATTTCGCACCCGACACGATCCCCGGTCAAAACGCACTGATCCTCACAGTGGCAGCAAAGGGTACCCTCGGCGACCAAGGCGTGAAGCTCGACAAAAAAACAGGCGGCGCGATTTCCCGCGCCATCAAGAGTTCAGGTTTCGACGGCGCAAAAGAAAAAACGCTCACCCTCCTCTGCCCCGCAAAAACAAATCTCACGCGCGTGGTCTTGGTCGGCATCGACGACCCTGCCGCAGCGGACGCCTCCCTCTTCACGTGCGTCGGCGGAAGCGCAATCGCCGCTCTGGGCAAAGATGCTCAAGCCACGTTCCTTATCGACAGGTTCGACAACTTGGCCCCGACAGCAGCCGAAGCCGCAGCTCAAGCCGCCTTTGGCGCGCGCCTGCGCGCTTATTGCTTCGACAAATACCGCACCAAGAAGGACGCGGAAGAAAAAGCCGCTCTAAAAACCCTCACCATAGCGTGCAAAGACCCCGCAGCGGCAAAGGCTCTTTTTGCGCCTCTCGACAAGATTGCCGATGGCATTCTCTTGGCCCGCGACCTCGTTACCGAGCCTTCAAACGTCCTCTACCCTGAAACCTTGGCCCAGCACGCCTTCGCCCTCAACGAAATGGGCGTCCAAGTCGATATTCTGGACGAGAACCAGATGAAAAAACTCGGCATGGGCGCGCTTCTCGGCGTAGCTCAGGGCAGCGTCAACCCGCCCCGCCTCGTCGCGATGCAATGGACGGGCGACAAATCGTCAAAGAACAAAGCCCCCATCGCATTCGTCGGCAAAGGCGTCACCTTCGATACCGGCGGCATCTCGCTCAAGCCCGGCTCAGGCATGGAGAAAATGAAATACGACATGGCCGGAGCCGCAGCAGTCATCGGAGCGATGAAAGCCTTGGCGGGACGCAAAGCCAAAGCGAACGTTGTGGGCATTGTAGCTCTCGTCGAAAATATGCCCTCCGGCATGGCCCAGCGCCCCGGCGATGTCGTCGTCTCGGCCTCCAAACAAACGATTGAAGTCATCAACACCGACGCCGAAGGCCGCCTCATTCTCGCCGACGCCCTCTGGTATGCGCAAGAAACCTTCAAGCCCCGCTGCGTTGTGGATTTGGCAACGCTCACGGGCGCGATCTCCGTAGCCCTTGGCAGCGAATACGCGGGCCTTTTCAGCAACAACGACACCCTGTGCGATCAGTTGACCAAAGCGGGCAAGAGCGTTTCGGAACCCCTGTGGCGCTTCCCGATGGGAGACTCCTACGACAAAATGATCGACAGCCAGATTGCCGACATGAAAAACATCGGCGAACGAAATGCCGGAAGCATCACCGCCGCGCAATTCCTCCAGCGCTTCGTCAAAAAGAATATGCCGTGGGCGCACCTCGACATCGCCGGAATGGCATGGCGCGAAAAGGACGCCCAAGCCTGCCCGAAAGGCGCATCGGCCTTCGGAGTGAGACTCCTCGACCGCTTCATCTCGGACAACTTCGAGGCTGAATGACCGATATCCGCTTCTTTCACCTGACGCGCAAAACACTGGAACAAGCGCTGCCGGAGCTTCTCGAGAAAACCCTCGAACGCGGGCTCAAAGCGGTCGTCATGACCGGCTCCCCCGAACGCGCCGAAGCGCTAACGCAGTTATTGTGGACCTACAGCGCCGACCGCTTCCTCCCGCACGGCAACGCAAAAGACGGCAACGCCGACCTCCAACCCATCTGGCTGACGCCAGAGGATGAGCGCCCGAACAACGCCGACTACCTGTTCCTGACCGACGGCGCGACAAGCGCGCGCCTCAACGACTACGTCCGCGTCTGCGACCTCTTCAACGGCAACGACCCCGACTCCCTAGCCGCAGCCCGCTCCCGCTGGTCCGAAGCCAAAAACCAAGGCCACACGCTTTCATATTGGCAACAAACCGAAAAAGGCTGGCTCGACGCCACCCCTAAAACCTAAGCCCCCCACTGTAACCCTCTCCGCCACGAAGTGGGGGAGAGTGGGGGAGAGGGTGAGGTGGTCTGTCTGCAATCCAAGCGCCTCCAATTCCTCATCCCCCATCCTCGTCACCCCGGCGAAAGCCGGGTCCAGCGCGCGCCGCGTCCGACGCATACTGAACGGCGCCGCAAAGAGATGTGCTGTGCCCCATAAACCCTCGTCACCCCGGCGAAAGCCGGGGTCCAGCGCCGCGCGTCCGCGCGGCATAAGACTCAATCCCTAGACGAACACCCCGCCTTTCTTAACCCATTAAGGCAAAAGAACTGTCCCCCAAAACGCCTTTGGGGCTATAACTCCCCCAAGGAGCAAAGAGAATGGGAATAGTCACTCAAATGCCTGACTCGCATACGATCATCGAGCGTTTTCGCACGTCCTACGGCAAAGACATCGACTTAACCCTCCGCCCCGCCTACCACGACCTTCTGGAAAAGCTCGGCAATCCGCAAAACCGCCTCCCGCCCGTCTTCCATGTCGCAGGCACAAACGGCAAAGGCTCGACCTGCGCCTTCCTGCGATCAATGCTTGAAGCGGCAGGCTACAAAGCCCACGTCTACACCTCGCCGCACCTTGTCACCTTCCACGAGCGCATCCGCATCGCAGGCAAGCTCATCAGCGAAGAAGAATTGACCTCGCTTCTTCTCAAAGCCGAGAAGCTCGCCATCCCTCACGGCGTCAGCTACTTCGAAGCCGCAACCGCCGTCGCGCTCGACGCCTTCGCCCAACACGACGCCGACTTCACAATCCTCGAAACAGGCCTTGGCGGCCGCCTTGACGCAACAAACGTCATCGCCAAACCCCTCGCAACGATCATTACGCGCCTGTCCTACGATCATCGTGAATACTTGGGCGAGACAATCTCCGCCATAGCCCATGAGAAAGCGGGCATCATGCGCGCAGCAGTCCCCTGCTTTGCAGCCTCCCAACGGGAACCCGATGCCCTTGAAGCCTTGCGCCAAGCCGCAACGGCTATTCACGCTCCTCTTTATCTCGAAGGCAACGACTGGAAAGTGGACGAGCATCCCGATGGCTCCTTCCGCTTCACCGATGCAACCCGAACGCTCGACCTCCCCCGTCCGAGCCTTCTCGGCCAACACCAATATCAAAATGCGAGCCTCGCCATCGCCGCGCTCTCGGTCTTAAAGAAACCCCTCCCAATCGACTGCTTTGCACAAGGTCTTCGAACCACCGAATGGCCTGCCCGCCTCCAGCGCCTGATAGGCGGCGCATTGGACGCCCTCGTTCCCGAAGCCGAAGTGTGGCTCGACGGCGGCCACAACGACTCCGCTGGCGAGGTCCTCGCAACCCAAATCGAACGCTGGCGTCAAGAAGACGGCCCAACCCCAAGACCTCTTTACATCATTTTAGGAATGCTCACGACAAAGCGCCCCGCCGAATTCCTGTCGCCCTTCGCAAAACACATCGCGCGCCTCTGCACCGTCCCCGTGCCGCACGAACCCCTGAGCTTTATGCCCGAGTTCCTCGCAACCGAAATCCGTCCCTTGGGCATCCCCAACATCGCTCCCGCCCAAAACGTCGCCGACGCCCTCCGCTCCCTGTCAAAACACCCGACAACCCCGCCGCCCCGAATCCTGATCTGCGGGTCCCTCTACCTCGCCGGAAATGTCCTTTCCGAGCAAAACC
Organism: uncultured Rhodospirillaceae bacterium; assembly: GCA_964559415.1. GTDB lineage: Bacteria > Pseudomonadota > Alphaproteobacteria > UBA9219 > UBA9219 > CAIXLI01. The sequence continues at coordinate 2,494 of CAZLIG010000065.1, read as the reverse complement.
CATAAGCTCAAACTCATAAAGCTCCAAAAAATATGAGCCATAACTCATAAATCCCGTTTTTCTCACAAGCTATAACTCATAATTCCCGATTTTTTCACAAGCTATGACTTGTGAAATTCCCCCTGACAACCGAGCCTTTTTCTGCTTAATTACCGATTGAAAACCGGGGTGCCTCAACGTTCGAGGCTGAGATTATACCCGTAGAACCTGATCTGGATCATGCCAGCGAAGGGAGTTCCGATGACCATTCTCGCGCACGCGCGCGGTATCTCGCGCGCCCGACCGACCGCTTTCCACCGCGCACTTTTCGGCTCCCCTCAGCCGAAAGGCCGCAAAATCACGGTCGGCTTTTCCTACCTCCAACGCATTGGAAAACTTGGCACTTATGACGTCTGGTTCCCCGATGAATTAAAGAGCAAGATCACCGATCTCCAAGCCGCCGGACATACTATAGGTCCCGAACATTTCCCCGCCCAATGGGCCGCCGTCCGCCAAATCGAACTGTTCCACGAGTCCGGCAACCACAAAATATATGACCTAAAACCGGAGCGTTTTGAGCGCGCCATGATGGATCTCACCAAAGGAATGCGCGCCGGTGGCTACCGAATGGTCGTCGCAACCCTCGGAAACTATGAAGAAACCTCCACCGGCGACGAACTGGAAATCCTCGACCGCCGACTCCAGGAAGGCATCGCGACGCTCATCCATATGCTTTACCTCGAACAGGAAAGCCTTGAATGTAATAGAGAAAGCGACGCTCTTTTAGCCTCCGACCAGTGGGACTACCGCCGGGAACTTCCCCACGTCGGCATGGTTCTGGGCGCAGCCGATCTCTTCCGCCGCCCCCAAAGCTATCGCCAAAGCCACAAAATCGCGCGCCACTTCTTTGATATCTTGAACAAACTCCCCCAAACCCACATCGTTCACGACACCGCTTTGGGACTGCAACTTCCTGAACTAATTGGCGAAAACCAGTGGAACTATATTGCCGACCCCGAAGAAACGCTCGGCTCTTTCAACCGCGTCCTCAGCAACGTCTACGACAAATTTAATGGAATCTCTCTGTCGCGATTAAACGGCCACGCCGACGCCCATGATGAAATCAAGTCCTCAACATTCCATATGCGCGGCTACGGCGACCGTTTAAACTCTCATGAGTCTTTTTATCAGCAAGCGGCTTTTGCGCTGGGTTGATACTATTCTTTACGGGTAATCGCCTGAGCGGCTTCCTTCAACCCTACCGAAATATCTTCATTGTCCCGGAATGTATAAGCGCCGTAACTGATCTTGATGCCGGTTTTTCCAGTCTCCTCAAGGCCTTTCTGGATAGAGGTAGATAAAGCCTCGCCTTTGCGCCAAGCATTCGCATTGTCGCATCGCATAAGGAGAATGCCGAATTCCGTGGGCGCCAGCCTTCCCACGATGTCCGAAGACCGAACGCCCCGGCCCAAATACGACGCGATCAATCGCGCCGCGCCGCCATCGTCATGCCCGACGCCTTCAAAATCGAGATAAAGAATGCTGGAAACCCCGCCATACCGCTCATCAAAAGCCAGCATACGGGCGACTTCGCGATTGAACTCGTCCCGATTCAAAACGGAAGACTGAGTTTCATCCTTATCCTGTTCGTATTTCTGAAGCCTCTCGGCAAATTCCTGATTTTTGGCTCGCAGGGCATTCCAGACTCGCCTCTGCTCCGGCGTCAGGGGCGCATCCGCCAGTGCGTCGATAGAAGGGTCAAAATCGTCCAGCATTGCAGCCCTCGCCCAAGCTTTTCAGCGTTAAGACTTTAATGGGTATATGCTTTTCGTGAAAAACAGGTTAAAAACGAGCCGCAACAACTAAGGGATGGAGCAAATGGCTCAAAATTCGGCAGACTCAGCGCAAAAACCTTTAGTAAGCGTCATCATGGGCAGCCAGTCGGACTGGGAAACCATGCAAAACGCGACCAAAATCCTTGCGGATTTCGGCGTTCCTTTCGAAGCCAAAATCATGTCTGCGCACCGCACGCTCCCCCGCCTGACCGCGTACACCGAAAAAGCGATTGAGAAAGGCCTTAAAGTTATCATTGCCGGAGCCGGCGGCGCCGCCGCCCTGCCCGGAGTTATCGCCGCATTAACCACGCTCCCTGTTTTAGGCGTCCCAATCCAAAGCAAATTCCTCGATGGAATGGACAGCCTCCTCTCCATGGCCCAAATGCCCGGCGGCATCCCTGTCGGCACGCTGGCAGTGGGCAACGCAGGCGCGAAAAACGCCGCTCTTCTGGCAATTTCGATTTTGGCGCTCAACGACCCTTCATTGGCAAAAAAGCTGGTAGATTGGCGCGCCTCCCAAGCCGCCGCCGTCCCCGAAGCCCCGGTAGATGCGAAAAAATAACGCTTGATACGAACTTGACGAGCGCGCCAGTAAAACCTAAAGTCGCGGGTCTTTTCTTTATAAGGCGCGGTGGCAGAATGGCTATGCAGAGGACTGCAAATCCTTGTATGCCGGTTCG
>CAZLIG010000064.1:7632-10868 GCA_964559415.1 uncultured Rhodospirillaceae bacterium | reverse complement strand
TTCGTGGGTCCATGCCAGCGACCATCGTAAACAGTTGCACTAATCCCTAGCACTATATGAGCTGGGATATATAGAGGTCCCAATGTTTCTCCTTGAAAAGTGTGCTGCATTTCTTCAATACCAAGCGTCCGTGTCCAATTACAAAGGGCGAAATCTGGTTGCATCCTCGGGTCCGTTCCATACTGAATCGTGTTTCTTTAAGACAACGCTTGACCTATATTCCCATGATAGCGAGACAATGCAGGAAGAAGCTGCAACAAAGCTCGACTCTGCGCTTAGGTCTGCTATAAAGGCGAACTCGGCGCTCAAGGACCCACAATTAGGCTAATTTTAGTTTGGGACACAATTTTGGACGCAGAGGCATTTTTCGCTTGATCGCCTAAGGCGGAAGATGTTTATTTTCAATGGATTGGAGACGTGGCCGAGTGGCTGAAGGCGGCGGTTTGCTAAACCGCTATACGGGTGAAAACCTGTATCGAGGGTTCGAATCCCTCCGTCTCCGCCAGATTATGGCGGTATAAACCGGAGACATCCTTTACAGAATGTTCCGGAGACATAGTTTACAGGTTCTCCCCGGGCCTTTCCCAAAGAGTGGAGCACTGGACGATTAGATTATAGCAAGGTCTCCTTACACCCTTAATCTGTAATCCTTTGAAAGGCGCGCTGTTTATCTTAACGTTCCCCAGGCTTGGCGGGCGAGAGTGAAGGTATTGTGACCGATTTCGGGTTGGAGGGTGGTGCCGTCCATACGGATTGGCTGGTTTGGGACCTTATCGGTTAGCCATAGGTTGGCGTAATTTTCGATCATTGCTACTTGCGTTTGTTCAACAGCGTCCATGTCGAGATCGGAGAGGGCCGCAAAGGCCTCTTCGGTCAGGCCGCCGGGGGCGGTCCATTGTCCGGTTCTGTCTTTCACCGGAGTGATGAGGGGATTCAGGCGAACAATCCGGCTTACCGCCGGCTTCTCAACACCATTGCCGCCCCCTGTCACGACATGGGCAATGAAGGTTGCTGCATCTGGGGGATCGTCGACGATTGCGGTGGCTAACTTATTGATGTCGTGAACGAGGTTTGAATCAGTACGGGAAGAAACATATGGAGAAGTTTCGCCGTTTTTTGCGAGAGGCAAAACTACCGTCCCTGTGCCAAGGCTCAACACCGCTATGTTTTTTGGGTCTTGTCCATTAACTATCGCTTCCGTTACCGCTCCCATCACGGGGTTGTTGTAACCGGCTATTGCGCCATCCCAATAGCGTTTGCCTGTTCGAGCGGACACGGCTGGGCCATCAAAATAATTTACCGGCGCATTTGTAGAGGCGTGAATGGCCTCGGCCAACGTCGCAGAAGTTGCCGCCGCTTTTCCCCAGACATTGCCTTCTGCGGTTGAGAAGGAACGGAAGAATACCGCTCGCCGCTGGTCATAATCAAAACCAACGATCATGATGTGCAATTTTCCTCGGCTCCGTTCCTTGATGCTGTTAGCGACAAATGGCATCGGATCGCTTCCATGCTTGGGGAGAAGCTCCTGTATCGCACGCAGTTTTGCCTCAGCGCTATATCGCGGGCCAATGCCAGCGAGATCTGCAAGGCAGTATCTCAACTTTTGAAGCGGGGTGAGCTTGAAGAAAATCGAGCTGCGTTTCTTTTCATCCAAAAAGTAGCCAAGCAGGTCTTCGAGACGCAGATCTTCGATCAGCCCGCCCAAGACCAGGGTTCCTCCCGAATTGGCAGCAACCATGTCGAACTCGCTAAGAACCTGATGTCCGGTAGCGTCCTTTCCGAACAGCTCAATAAGCGCTTTAACTTCGATGAGCGCCCAAGCGCCACCGCCGTCCAGGGATAGAATTCGAAAAGCCATAGCCTGCCCCTTACTCAGATGGTACGCACGTTTTTACAAGAATAGCATCCGACGGCAAAACTTTTTTGTAATCTCCATTTCGTAAAAAGGCCGACTCATGGACCATTGAATTGGGGGGAATTGTTCTTCGCCTGAACAAGTTCATCTTCCTTCCCTCGGTTTTTGTCTTAGCGTTGTAGTGTGGCTTTGGAATGAACTCAGCGAACCACCACGCCACTTTCAGTGACTTGTGCATCATTGCGTTCGGGTCTGGCCGAACAAACGCCCCTGTATTTTGACCGAGCACACGCCGGATCTTCTGCTCGTCCATCAGCAGCCCGGCTGCCTGTGCTTCACGTATCATCCATTCGAGAGCAATTTTTGAAAGCCCGCTTTCATTCTCGGGATAGCCGCCGCCGACGTCACAATGCACGCCTGGGAACCAGACCTGCTTCATATCGCGATCGCCATGTGAAGGGGACTCATCACTTTTCCATAAGTTCTGGCGAAAGAACGATCTGCGCTCATCGATCGAAACCGCATGGCGGGCGATTTTTATGTCAGGGTTGTTGGCGCTGCAGGGTACTCTGAGTGGATTACTCAACCAGCCAACAGAGCTTACGGTATCCCAGACGCCTACAAACCACGGTTTGCATTGGGATGTGGAAAACGTCTCTATAAACTCATTCGCTAGGGCAAAAGGATTGCCCTCCTCTTTCTTCTTCAACAGCCTGTTCATGCTGCTCATCATGCGGATGGCATAGGGAACCAATGGTTCGTTACCTGAAGAAATTAATCCATATAAGCGAAGGAGAGATGCAACGGCGCGCACTGTAAAAGCACCTCTGCTGAAGCCGAACATATAAACTTTGTCACCCGGCTTGTAATTCCGCATTAGAAAAACATATGCATCGCGAATATCGGCCTCAAGGCCGAACCCAACTGCTTTTCCTAGCAGTTTGGTGAGCCAGCGAGCCGGAGTGGTCAATGCTCCGGGCGGCTCCATAGTGCCGAGTCCCGGATGATAGTAAGCCACTTGCTGCGCGGTATCGTTAACAAGCGTGGAAAACAGTTTAACGACATTTGTACGATCCTGAGCAAACTCATTTGCGGTTCCATCACAACACAACACGAGATTTTTGGACATGATTGCTGCACCTTTAGCTCTAGTTCCATATAACGTTTTATAGGTAGCCTGTGCTTTAGAAGCCGCAAAAGCAATATACAATTACTCAATCTGCGCCTACGTCCGTATGCGCCACTTCCTTCATCTTCCTAATGGACAGCGATTAAATGAATTTCCAAAGTGGGGTCATGTCGGATAGGATTGCGGTATCTTTGGGGCTTGTGTCTTGTGCAATTCTTTGACTTCGGAGGATTTGTGAAAAAGCGCGCGAAA
>CAZLIG010000064.1:0-7622 GCA_964559415.1 uncultured Rhodospirillaceae bacterium | reverse complement strand
CGAAAAGAGTATTGGGCAAGACCAAATTTGTAATGGCATTATTCCTTGTCTTTTTCGTATGCGCTGGCGTCAACCGCGCGGAAAGCAAGCAACCCACGCCCCTCTTGGCGAAAGGACAGGCGGTCGACTGGTGGTTTGTTTTTAAATTCAACACCTCCGTGTTTCCCGGTTGTAGCAATAAGGCCGAGCGAGCTTGTCCTTTTGGAGGCGAGGTTCAGAAGTACAAATTTGGCCAACAGTATGTTTTTGCAAGCAGCAAAGACCATAAACTTCAGAATGGAAGCCATTGTGCGGGAGATACAACTACCGACCCTATCGGCGCGACGTTCGATCAAATATATAACGGAACCTACTATTACGTAATCTGGAACGACCAGTTTTATGGCGATCCGAAAATTGTCGGCTGTGCGAACTCGTGCAGCGCTCCTTGGGGACATTCAAAAGGACTTCTTGCCTGGGATGAATCAGGCAAGGGTTTGGTTCTTCAGGTCACAACACCCTCTTGGCCCGCTTCGGGAAGCGTTAGCGTTCCGCGTGCTTCTGACGGAAATACATTAGGATGCATCAGAAATAATAACGTTCAATTCAGCCAACATTTTTTCTCGCTGAAGCTTACGAAGAGAGATGTGGTAAAAGTTCTTAAAGCACTTAAAAACGCCAGCGTCGTAACGGATCCCAACAACCCACAGATTGTCCATAACGGCGGGCCGCAAGAAATTCAGGAACTGGTTAAGACGCTCGGCGTTAAATCTAAAAGCACGGCGTATTCGACGAGAAAACTTTCGAGCGGCGTTATGCTCATTTCCAAACCTTCGAAACTCACCGTTCCTCCTTGGCAGCTGGTGTCGGCAATTCTGGATGGAGCCACCTTGCGAACTGCGACGTGGTGGACAAAGCCAAAAATTTGGTCCACGTCGGAAACTTTAGAAATAGGTTGTTGGAACAGCTCTCTAAGGCAACCCGGATCGGTACAAATTGCATTGACTGGGGAGTGGAATGGAAAAGAGTTTGGGCTTACGGGTGGCCCGGGATTAAATTTCAATCATGCTAAAATTGGGGTTTCTATTTCGGACAAGCATCATTATTCAATTTTTGGCGACATGAACCAGCAAGGCACCCTTTCGGGAGAAAACTGTTCCAGCAGCCAAAATGGGCGCGGTGGGTTGTTTTACGTGATTGACGATGTCAATTTGTCTAACGATCTGGAAAAGCTTTTGGCTGGGCCCACAGCGGCGTATGAGCCGATACCGATTGAATGAATACTGCCGTTGGTCATCGGTGACTGTGCGCCAATCCGTTTGAATGGTTAATCCATTCCTTTTGACCGGATGATTACAACTATTACGAAAATATTATATTGGGGGCTTTTCAAGCCTTAGTGCCAGTGCTATTAGCCCGTTAGCCTGAATTACACAGTTATTGCTTCGGGACTGCTTATTTATTAAGCGTGTCGGTTTTAAAACAGTTGCGAATGCTTTTCACTTGAGGTCCTGCGTTATCACATACGCGTTTAAGGATATTGACCTTCTCCCCATATATAAACCGGTCAGCTGTAGAGTCCTTTGTTAAATAACTTGATTTGCTCGACCGCACAAGCGACAGGCTGCGCAACCGCAAGAGTCGAGCGCAGACTGACGCGATACGCCGCCGGAGTTTGATAATTTAGGCTGCTGTGCGGGCGGACCGTATTGTAGTCCATCCTCCAAGCTTCGATCAAATGCCGAGCGCGAGCGAGGCTCACGAAGATATGCTCGTTTAGGCATTCATCCCGAATTTTTCCGTTCAGGCTTTCTGTGTAGCCGTTCTCAGTTGGCTTGCCGGGTCGGATATAGTGCCATTCGATCGCTCTTTCCTGAGCCCACGTCAAAACCGCACGACTGGTCAGTTCGCTCCCATTATCGCTGACAATGCACAAAGGCTTGCCAAGCCTCTGAATCAGGGCTTCACGCTCCCGGACGACCCGCACGCCGCTGATAGACGTATCAACGACAAGCGAAAGGCACTCCCCGGCTACATTGATCCATCACGCCTAAAATGCGGAAGCGACGGCCATCGGAAAAAGAGTCACTTACAAAATCCAGCGACCATATCTGATTAAGCCGATCCGCGTGGGGCAAAGGTACGCGAGAGCCGAGCGCTCGCTTGCGCCCTTTGCGGCGTTTAACCATCAATCCTTCTTCCCGATAAATGCGGTATGTGCCTCGCATCCTCCCACTTCGCCAAGCACGCTTCCAAGATACCCATAGACATACCACCAAGTCTTGAGGAAGGAATTGGATTTGGGATCAGATGGGGAAGCGCTTAGAAGGACGCTGTTGGTTCGGCCAGCACATAAGCCCACACTACTCAGAACTGAGCGCGCAAACGGGTGGTACGGCTTTGGCGTAAAGCGCCGTATCACCCGCTTATCTAAAGCGATCACCGCTTGCGTTAGACCTTCAAACTGGAAACGATGGTTTGGCTGCTTGTAGTGGTGTTGCTTCTTGTGGGAAGCTCGGATGGAACTTCTTTTGGCGGCAGCTTTTGCGAAAGAGATGAAACGGGTACATTCCAGTTCACATTGAAGCCATTCCAATTTTGAGAATAGTTCGTTTGCTTGATACCCGTCAGCGTCCCGTAAACGCTGTCCTTACGATGCGTAAAGCTTGCTTTCTCGACTAATCCAACTGTGCCGGGGCCGACAGCGAGACCGTTTAATAAAATCACCGACGCGTTATCTTGGGCAGCAATTGAAGAGTATGGCCCTTTTGTAACGACGTAGCATCCGTTTCCAGTTAAGGAAGCGTTACCGAGAAGGCATATACTTGCGCGGTCATCAATAATGAATGTTGAATTAACGGCAGTTATTTTTTCGCTCCCTTCGGCTACTAGCATTTGATAGGTCGGAATATAGATGTTGCACTTGTTGAAGCTTAACGACCGTTTTGGAGAGCATTCGCCGTACACTGGGTCGCCTTGCACAACGACGTTAACGTTGCTGAAGCTGGACGCTGTAGAGTTCTTGTCCAAAATGACCTGATTCTCTGCAGCACCTGCAACGGGAATAACATGGTTGAGAGCATTGTCTATCATTTTGAGCGTACTCGACTCCCAGATTATCCCGAGGTCGGCTGGATTTACACTCGCACTGTCTTTTCCGCCATGGTTTGCGTCGTGAGGCAAAACCGCGCCCCCGAAAGCGCTTGCGGCAACAACGCCGACGCCAACGGCTAAAGCTCCAGCTTGCTTAGCCCGAGGAGCCCGCACTAACCTGTTTGCACCATTGACAACAAGCGTTGCACCGGCATCTGCTTTCTTTGTTATGTAATTTGCTAGCTTCTTAAATGCTAGGATCATTTGGTTCGGTTTCATTTTTTATTATCCTTTAGGTGAAAGACGAGAATGTCTTTGGAGGTCGCTTTCGAACGAAAGCTTGGGCACCAAAGTGACCAATCGTATTGCACCTCGTCCTTTTGTCGTCAAAGTCTTTTACACTTTTTTAATTCTAAACGCGCGATTTGTGTGGCTTTCTCGCAACCATTTCGGGTGAAGCGGGTTACATAATATTACTTTTGTGATTTGTTGATTGACAGCGCGCCTGAAATTAGGTCACATTACTTGCCTAGTTAAATCATTTTAGCGGAGAACGAATATGTCGAATAGATTTGTTGTTGCGCTTCTTGCTATGTTGGTCGCACAGCCTGCTTCGGCTGCTAGCGTTAATCTCGTTCAGAACGGCGATTTTTCGAGTGGTTTTTCATACTGGGATCTAGCAGGCGATACTACATATCTTGGCACAAAAGGTCCCAATGCGACACTCGGTTCGTATTCGAACGTGACGCTTTCGCAAATTGTTCCGACGATTGCGGGGTACAAGTACGACTTTTCTTTTGCCTTGGCTAACGATGCTGATCCTATTCCTGAGATAGCTTTTGGCAACGAGTTCTCTGCGAGTGTAAACGGTACGCAGGTGTATTCCGTTGTCGATACCCCCAGAAACATGACATACCAACTATATTCGTTTAGCTTTTTGGCTCAAGAAAACAGCATGATTAGTTTTTCGTCGCGTAACGACACTGGTTACTTTTTCCTTACGGATGTTTCTGTGACCCAGACGTCTCCTGTTCCACTCCCAGCCGCTTTGCCGCTGTTCGGGGGCGCTCTTCTTGGAGCAATTGGCATTCGACGCAGAGCCAACAAACTCAAGGCTAAAGCTTAAACAGTACCCTTCCAGACTTGCTGTCTGATATTCGGGGGCATATTTATTTTACATTATGTATGTTTGTGTAATTGCTGCGACGCATTACACAAATTACCTGCTTCTTCTTTAAACAGCTTGAAGTAAAGAGCCGTCGACGATATAAACCGATGTCTTTTCAGGCGTCCCTACATTCCATTTTATCATTTTCCTTCACGCCTGTTCCTTAAGGAGTCATATATGTCGACGGCTATGAAGATTGTTCGCCCCGATTTCGGTTACTCGTTACGCAGACTGAAGCCTCCCTCCGAAACTGCAGAAAGCCTGTTTAACTTTCTGGATGAATCCGAAGACGATACTGTCCCGAAAAAGCATCTTGTCTTGGCGGAACCTCCTCGAGTTGTGTGCGGGTGGACGCTTCCCGGTTCGCAATCCCTTCCAAGTATGGACGTTAAAAGATATTTTGGGCTGCCTTCGGCTTACAAGCCTGCCACGTCAACAAAAAAGCTTAAAACACATTTTGACCTTCTCGATCAGGACCGCGATGAAGAGCCGGTTGTGCTGACTCCGGGAGACTATTCCGCGCAGCAGCTGCGCGACGCAAACAAGCGTTATTCGATTTCGGGACAACTTCAGACACATATTTCCACGCAAGTAGCGTATATCAAGGAAAACCCAATCGAATTCGTTATCGTTGTTGGAACGAGCTTTGTTCTAAAGAATGCCTTCAAAGCCTCGGCGCTTGCGGTTGCATTGCCTATGTTGCCATCAGTTGCAGCTCCAGTTGCAGTTGTTGGAGCTTCGGGGCTATTCGGTGGCGTTGTTTCGACGCTCATCCGGTCAGGTTTGAATGTGGCCAAAGAGGCCCGTTCCGATAAGGAGAAGAAGAATTATTGGGTTGCGGCCACAAAAGACGCACGTACTTCCTTCAATCATGGAGCCGCCGTCGGGCTTCTTTCCGCCGGATTTTTTCAGGCGTTTCCCGCTTTAACGAATAGCATTCTTCCCACAGCGTCTGCGACGGAAGATATTAAAATTCCCTCAGCTATAGATCCGAATACTGGGATAAATTATGCCGTTCAAATTGATACTGGCGCAGGCGCCATTACTGACACTGGCGTTAGTGATGCTACCGAGGTTCCAACGGAGACCGGAATTGTCTCTGATCCGAATGTCGGTGGTTACTACATATCCGGAGAAGATTCCGTTACCCCCCCATCTGATGCAGGGATTGGCGACGCCGCCGAGGTTCCAACGGAAACTGGTATTGTTGAGTACTCAGCTGCCGAGGATTACTACTTACCCGAAGACGGTTCGGGTATTGACGGAACGACCGATGCTGGGGTTGGTGACGCTGCAGGGGTTCCAACGGAACCCGGGATCGTTGAGGACCCAAATGCTGAAGATTACAACATACCGGAAAGCGATTCGGAAGGTGCCGGGCTTATCGTCGACGACGATGGGAATATCCAATTCGTAACAGAAGAGGTTTCGAAAACACCGGCCGACCCCGTTGTTCCGGTGAGCGAAACATTGCCTGCCGATATTGGCACTGTCGAAGCTCCCAAAGTGGTTGTTCCGGCGAGTGAAACATCGATTCCCGACGATGGCACTGTCGAATCTCCCGAAGAAGTTGTTTCCGGGACTATCGATCCGACTTCAAATGTCGGGATGATCTTAACAGATGATGGTTATGTCCCCCCCAGCGAGATTGGTCTTGATATTGAAGGCTGCCCAGATCCCGCTAACATTTCGGAGTGGGCACGGACCTGCAGTGGAAACTGGATTCCCGCTAGTGAACATATCAAGGATTTGCGTTACTACGGCCTTAACCCGACAGTCCACGATCCTAGCCACATCCACGGATTGTCTTCAGAGGCGACTTCTGTCGACAATACGACTGGTGCAGAAGCGCCAACGGATGCGGGTACGAATAATGACGCTGTCATCGATGGCGGTACTGCCGCAGATCCAGCGGCTCCCGCAACCGATGGCACAGTCATAGATGGCGGCGAGGTAAATCCGGCAGCTCCAACGACTGACGGCACAATTGTTGATCCGGCGGCTCCCGCGACGGATGGCACAGTCGTTGATAGCGGCGAGGTAGATCCGGCGGCTCCCACGACAGACAACATAGTCATTGATGGCGGTGAGGCAGCTCCGGCGGCTGCCGACGGGACAGACGGAAGCATTATCGGCGGTGATGCCGAGCAACCTTCATCTATTGATGGTGCCGACGGAAGCTTTGTCGATGATCCGGCACCCACGGACTCTGGCACGCCGGTTAGCGACGACACTCCGACTGGCGATCCTGCGACAACGAATTCGGAGACTCCCACAGGAGTAACTCCGGCCTGCACGGACGCCGGGGAGGCAAATTCAGGCTGTTGTAATAAACCAGCCACTGTTTGCTGTCCGTCGCGCCCCACGACGGCTTGCACTGCTGCGGCGGTGCCGACATGCTGCTAATTCGTTGCGAGCGTTTCTGCGCACATTGATCCGTTCGCTGGGCGCGCGGGCTGGTTAGGCTTTATGTTTTAGGAACCAGTCATAAGCGACTTTGAGGCCGTCCTTAATGCTTGTCTTGGCTTGCCAGCCCATGTTGGCGATGCGGCTGTTGTCCATTAGCTTTCGCGGAGACCCGTCAGGTTTTGTCGGGTCGAAGACGAATTCGCCTTTAAAGCCGACGACTTCTGCGACTGTCTCAGCCAATTGGCGGATTGAATGCTCGACGCCGCTGCCCAAGTTTACGTGCGGCTCGTCGGAGTAGTTCTTCAAAAGAAAAACCAAGCCATCCGCGAGGTCATCCACGAATAGGAATTCGCGCAATGGCGTGCCCGAGCCCCATAGCTCCATTGTCTTGGCACCTGACACTTTTGCGTTGTGCGCCTTCTGGATCAGTGAAGCTACAACATGGCTTCCCTTTGGGTCATAGTTGTCGCCCTGCCCGAAAAGGTTTGTCGGCATTGCCGAGATAAAGTCGCAGCCGTATTGACGGCGATAAGCTTGGCACAATTTGATGCCCGCGATTTTCGCGACAGCGTACCACTCGTTTGTCGGTTCAAGCGGCCCGGAGAGCAACGCGTCTTCTGTCATTGGCTGCGGAGCCATGCGGGGGTAAATGCATGAGGAACCCAAAAAAACCAGCTTCTGAACCCCCGCGAGGTAAGACGCGTGGACGATGTTCGATTCAATAATCAGGTTTTCGTAAATGAACTGCGCCGGATAGGTACTGTTAGCCCAAATGCCGCCCACTTTCGCAGCAGCGAGGAATACGACATCGGGCTTGTTTTTCTTAACCCATGTTTCGACCGCTTCCTGGCGGCAAAGATCGACTTCCTGACGATCCACTGTGAGAACTTCGCAAGGTTCTTTGGCCAAGCGGCGAACAACCGACGACCCAGCCATGCCCTTGTGACCCGCGACCCAAACTTTTTTTCCTGTT